>NZ_JBFSUD010000032.1:0-54323 GCF_041467175.1 Vibrio sp. 10N.247.310.24 | reverse complement strand
CACAACGGTATGCTAAGAACAAAAATGCCGTTCACTCTTAAGTGAACGGCATTACCGTATATACGGAGGTTTTTTTATTCCCCGAGATTATTTCCGTTACCCACAACCTCCCTTCCCCACCCACAAATTCTCCTGCGTATTCTCGATTCAAAAGCGGTTAGACGTGAAGATAACAAATCAACAAATCAACAAATCAACAAATCAACAAACCAAAATCATATAGTTAAGCACTGTAATTTTATGTAATGAACACCTGACAAAGTCATACAGTATTGATGTCCTGTATAAATTATTCTTCTTACTAATTAATTTGTGAATATAAATTTTTAGGGACCCCAATGAAAACAAGCATTTTATCTGCAGCTCTACTAATCACTGTAACCGGATGTGGCGGAGGAGGCTCATCGACTCCCGCGAAAAAACCAACAGTTAAGCCAACGCAAAAGCCAGTGGTATTTATCTCTAAATGTTCGCAACCCTTACAAGGGGATACAGCCTTAACCTTCAAGATTAAGGGTACAATAGCGAGTGTCAATGGCGTTGCATGTAGTGGTAGCCCCAAAGCATTTGACGATATGATGAAAGCTCACCCGAATACAAAAACGCTGAACTTCATCGATATGGGTGGCTCTATGAATGATGATGCCAACATTCAACTAGCGTACAAAGTAAGAGCGAAAAAATTAGACACGTACATTAGCTCTATTGGACATGTCGCTTCGGGGGGAACTGACCTTTTCGCTGCGGGTGTGAAAAGAACGATTGAACCAGGTGCTCGATTAGGCGTTCACTCATGGGCACAAGGGTCTTTACAAGGGGCTTCATTGCCTGTTGGTCATAGTGAGCATAAACCCTACATTGATTATTATAAAAAGATGGGATTACCAGATCCGAGCGGCTTCTACTGGTTTACACTGAAAGCTGCTCCGGCTCAAGGAATGCATTATATGACTCCTGCTGAAGTATCTAAGTATGGCTTAGCATCTGTAATGACAAATATTTCAAAAGACCTTAGAGCAAATTACACTCCTAAAAACAGCCTTTTGAACAACAACCTGCTGGACGTTGTGAGCGATAGCCTGAAAGCTGTAGCCGTTGAAAACCACGTGAGAAGCAGTGTCTATGTGCTCGACCATGTCTCCACACTTCTATTTAAGCATTTCAATGTATCAAATAGAGACGAGTTAATCACTTACATAAAGCTCAATGGGAAACTCGACCCCGTAACGAAATCTTACGTCTTCGCAGCCACGTCAGACAAACCTGCGACGATCTATAACTCAAACAAAGATGTAATTCATTCATCTTACAGCTCCAATAGTAAGTATAAGATCCAAGCTAAACCTTTAATTGAAACTGGCTTGACGATACAAGACTATGGCGTCGAAGACACAACAACAAGTGTTCAAGTCGTATTAAATAGAAGTGATGTCAAAGTTACCGTAGGAAGTGAAGAGTTTTCTCTAACCAAAGCCTCTTCAACAAATAAAATAAACCATTGCAAAATGGATAGCGCAGCGAATTCATCAGGTCACTTAGTAACGATTGCAAACTGTACAGAAAGCCGCCTTCAAGGTGACGTGGTACAATTGGTGAATTACAAGCGAACGACAAAAACACCCTTAATTGGTGGAACTCCCTCAGTAAAGAACTCCATTACTAAGACTTCGAACTTTGAATTCAATGCTAAGCAAAGTACGCTAATTACTAAGTAATTTTACACATTGCAAAAAGAAGCCCTACTTAACACTGTAGGGCTTCATCTTTATTTATTCTGCTTAAGTTTCATTTAAGCTGTCCAGACTAAATTAGTCAGCCTTGCGCACCAAAAAGTGATCGAGCATAATTTTTTCACCTGTACTTTGAAGAGGCTTAAATTCAATGACTAACTGATCGCCTTTCTGTTCAAATGCATTCACTTTCAAAAACAGACTTTCTTTGTCCGCTTTAATGTTATGAGCGACCTGACGACCATTAACAAACACATCAAATGCAGGCGCTTTAGAATTTACAGGTATCACTGTTTCAAAAGTGTACTTTTCCCCTTCTATCGCATAAGCGGTGTTATAAATACCACCATCCGCCGTCCAGTAAGTCGCATTGAAGTCCATACTTCCCGCTTTCCAGTAGCTGTAAAACGCGTGAAGATCTTCAATGTCATTCTGGGTCGTCGGTGTCCATTTTACATCAGCAAGATTTACAGGTTTCGTATAGCTAAAACCATGCTCTTGCATGTCACTTTGTAATGAATCCAATCTTCCCAAAACATCATCGAAGGTATCTTGCCAACCAAGCTCACCATAATATTGAAGCCCTATCTCCCCAATAATATAAAACTCACCATCTCTCTCAATCGTGATACCAGAGCCTGAATCCCCATGGATAATTAACCACTGCAAGTTACTTTGAGGCATGATCACTGGGTCATATTTGTACTCAGCTAACCATTTTTTGTCTGTGTCGTTGTACTTAACAAACTTTTTGCCGCCATTACGTCCGTTATAGTTGCCAAAGCCAACGCTATTTACTTCATAGACTTCTGAATGATCAAACATCCCTTTCTCGGGCAACTTCGCCGGCTTGATACCGGTGATAGGCGTATCTAAGCGCACCAAAGCGAAGTCGTAAATACCATCGGTAAATTCATACTCCCCCCACTCACCATCAGGGTCAGTAGTCGCACGTGACGTATGAACAACATTGTACTTACCATTCTTATCTTTTTCATAAGAAGAACAAGTTACCGCATTTTCATATCCTTCACTTTTTGAACCTGACACATGATTTGCTGTGATAACCCAATACGGGTCGATTAAAGTGGCCGACCCTGCATTCATGTGGCAAGCAAAATCAAATTGAGTTTGTAAGGCAAACGCTTTGTGTTGAGTAACCGAGCGATCCATCTTGCCTATGCCCGCCTGCGCTGAAAAAGTAGCAACGATCGCTGATACCAAAATAATTTTTTTCATGTTACTGAGCCTCTCTCAATTGGATAGCTTCAATAGCGTGGTAACCCTGTCTAGCTTCAAAGTCGAACTGTCTATGTTGACGTGTATAAGTGATTTCGACGATATCATCAGGAGATTGGGATTCGAAAACTATCGTATTTTTGACACTGGTCATGTGAAAGGAGATATCATTTTTAATAGTGATACATTGCTTTTTAACACATGCGGTTACATCAGCAGAAGAGAGCCAATTGTGTGTATAAAGCTCTACAGAAAATCGCCCGCCTTTACCTGGCTGAACGTCAAAAGAGAAACCACTAGTGCCGACAAGTAAACCAGAAAAAGCTAGCTCTTGGTTGTAATCTGTAGAATCACCACCCTGCCAGTAATAACGGTTACCAATTGCGTTTTTGGTCTCTGAATTAGAAACTTGTCGTAATTCACCAATAACGTTTACGTCACCAATTAAAGCACTATTGGGTTTATCTTTTCTTTGATGCTCTCCATACAAGAAAACCCAATCTAAACCGTTCAAGTCAACGTCTCTTGCGTAACGATACTTGCCATCATTAAGTTCATAACCGATGAACTCACTAGCGATCGACAAAGTATCTGTACCAATTTCTGAAACATTACTTAATTTATTTAAATCGACCTCAACCTCACTGGCCGCTGCATTGGTTGTTAGCAATGCCAACTTGCAGAGGTTCAATTTTGCACATTTTAATCTCATTTTTTCGCCTCAGTATTAGTTCCAAGTAATTGTAGGCTAAAGATAAGTTGAAAATGTAAGGTGCTGTAAGGGCTTTGTTCATCACGATTCAAACCTCACCGACTGATAGTTGGCACGAATAACTATAAACCCAACCATACCAATAGTTAATGATGATAAATGGCGTTTGCCAAGCTTTTGACTAAAGGTGATTTACTTTCCAAGTAGTGACTCGACGCTCCTTACATATGCTTACAACAGGTATGGATAGTAATTGTATGTCATTAAGAATTTTTATTTCACGACGATAACAGCGATACCTATGCAAGTTCGTTTCATGTATACAACGAAAAAGCCCCACCAAATCATGGAGGGGCTCTGAAAGATCATTTTTGTGTACTCAAAAACTTAGTCGACATCTTGGTCGATAGCGTATTTTATCGCGAGACCGCAGATTGCCATCATAACGAATGGGATGGCGGCAGTCGTGTATTCTGCCCATGCCATATCAGCGAATGCTTTTGCCAGTAGTACGTGGCCGAGGATTAACAGAAGTGCACACACAATAGCAACGATAATCAACTTAACTTCGTTACCCATAGTCATTTTCAACATAACGGTATCTCCAATATTTGGTCTATCGATATTGAATCACAACTCGTTGGTCAAGAAGGCGTACAGTTGCATCGGAATCAGTCCGTACAGTTGGAATCATTATCTTTTTTATGAGTGACTTACGGTTTTACGAGTGCGTAAGTTGATGCGCAAGTTTACCAAGTAAGAGCAGCGCTTGCTCTTTCTCTGCTGTGAGTTCATAAGAGAAGTTCAATCTAATCGCGTTATCTACTCTGCCCTGCTCACTAAACAGATCGCCTGAAGCGACGCTGATCCCCTGAGCAATTGCGAGTTGATGGAATTGTTGGCTATCGAAGTGAGGAGAGAACCGTACCCACACGAAGTAACCACCAGCAGGGTCTTCTATCTCGATGGAATGTGGGAAATATTGCTTAATGACCTCTATAAATCGCTTTTTTCTCATTAGAAGATTTTTACGCAATTTACGAAGGTGATTGTCGTAGCTTTCGTGTGTCAAGAAGTGCGCGACGCCAAGCTGCACAGGAGCACTACTCGACAGCGTAGAAAGAAGCTGAAGTTTTTGAATCGCATCATTAAAACGCGAACTCACCACCCAACCAACACGATAGCCAGGACATAAACTCTTAGAGTAAGAGCCGCATAGCAACACTGAGTCTGTTTTATCAAATGCTTTTAGCGGTTTAGGTTTATGCCCTTCGAAATATAGGTCGCCGTAAACATCATCTTCGATAATGTAGGTTTCATTTTGCTCTGCAATTTCTACCACAAGGCGCTTCGCATCTTCAGACAAACTTGTCCCTGTCGGGTTTTGAAACGTCGTCATCAGCCAACACGCTTTCACATCCTGGTTTTGTAGTGCGCTTTCAAACTGCTCAATATTCAATCCATTGATTGGACAAACAACCACTTCGATAGGGTTGAGTCCTAACCTCTCGACAGCTTGCAGAGCACCATAGAAAGCGGGAGATTCAATCACAACGTAGTCACCGGGCTTGGTTACAGTTTGAAGGCTCAAGTTAAGCGCTTCCATCGCACCAGAAGTAATCACGATATCTTGATGGTTAACGGTAATACCTTGCTGCAGGTAACGTTGAGCGATTTGTCTTCTTAGGGACTCACTGCCCGGTGGCAGATTATTGATCACACTAGCACCTGTCATCTTCCTTCCCGCACTGGCGAGGTTTCGAGTCAAGGTAGGCAAAGGAAAAAGGTCAGGATCTGGGAATGCTGATCCAAAAGGAATAACCCCCTCTGCCGAACTCGATTTCAAAAAGTCGAATAAGCGATCATTAATGGCTTTCTTTTTGTGTACTAACGGCTGTTCATAATCAACGCCGTCCACACGTGGTGCAACAAAGTAGCCCGACTGAGGCTTAGCGATGATCCACCCTTCGCTTTCTAACAATTGGTAGGCTTGTAAGACAGTACTATTGCTGACGCTGTAATTGCGACAACTCATGCGGACGGAAGGGATCTTTTCTCCTGAACGCCACGTGTTGTTCGCTATCTGAGTTCGAATATCCTTTGCAAGCTCTTCATAACGCGCCATCTAATTGTACTACCTAGAGAAATTCTAATAAGCCTGAGATTTTATCACTAACGTTAACAACTATTGCTGCTATCCATATGATTGAGCCTAATTTCTATAATAGTGTGAATTGGTTCACAGATAACTTTGTATGCTTTGCTAAGTTTGTAACCAAGGCGAGAGCCAAGTTCGTTCTACGCCTCTATAATTTGATGTAATCCAAAAAACATGCGAGATAAAAATGAAAAAAATAGAAGCAGACCAGTTAAGTTATAAAGGAGAGTCAAACGGTGTTCATAGTTGGACAACACCGAGTGGCCAGCCATATTACTGGCACCCAGACTGGCTCCATATCGCTGAAGATGCAACAGGCTCACATCCAAAACAGGAGATCGACGTCGATCAAGACCAAGCACCAACTGAGAAACACGCGGTGTCTGCTATTCTGAAACACCTAAACCAATGGGCATCAGACAAACTAGCATCTCACCCAGACATTGAAACCAACTCAATTGAATCTGAAATCAATCTGAAAAAGTAATTTGATTAGAGGTAAGTAGTCGTCAATCACTCTCGACTTTACTCAAATATATCGACTGAATAGTCTCGTATTTCAACCGGGACTATTCAAGTGTCTTCATAAAAACTGCCGTAATAACACCCATATAGCTAACAATTATCTAACACAAACCAATTTTTTGTATCATTCAACAAAAGCTATCGATAGAATCCCCGACCTTATTCACACTCGCTATACTAGCCATACATACCTACCAACCTCGTGAATTAATACACAAAATACGTATTCGTAAACTTAGGAATAGTTGCGAGACCTTAAGATGAAAATGAACAAAGGCTTATCGATGGATACTTCAAATTACAATCAATCGCTAACGACTCAATTATACGTCATCGCTGGCGTGCTATTTGGCACCTACGGCAGTCGGGTATGCCCGATGCTCGAAAGCTTAACGACGTTAGAAATTTTCACCCAAGTCAGTAGTGTCTTTATCTTATTGTGGCTAGCGCGTCATTATTTGCTATCGCAACACACCTTAGTCAAACAAGGTCGATTTGCACAACTCGATACTATGTTGTTCTTTGCCGCGAGTATTCCTTTCGCGCTCTACTACAACCTAAGCTACGACTTCACGATAGACAGTAACTTGAAAGTGCTGTTTGGCATGAGTCTATTCGGTTTCTTTACCGGTACCATTCTTCAACTGAAAGCGAAGCTTAGCCAAATAGATGAAATGGAGATGACTGGGCAATTTGACTTCCACCTGATGGGTGAAAGAAGTTCACTGGTTAAACAAATGATTGGTTTGGTCATCGTGCTTCTGGTAACACTGACCACCATGCTGACTATGGTGGCCGTCAAAGACATCTTCTGGCTAGAACACAACCCCGGTCGTTTGCTAGATGGTACGGGCAAGATCAGCGTGATCAAAGAGTTCATTTATTTGGCGGTTGTACTAGGTGGATACGCGATAACCATCATGACTCTATGGAGCCAGCTGATTAAACGTATTCTTCTAAGCCAAGAGCACGCATTAAGTAAAGTAACTAATGGTGAGCAAGGCGTTCGCTTACCTATATTCAGCTACAACGAGCTTGGGTCAATAGCATCTATGACCAATACCATGCTTGATAGCCTCGAAAACGCGCAACACGAAGTCAAAACCACACGTGACGTTGCGATTGTGAGCTTATCTGCGCTTGCTGAATCTCGAGACAATGAAACTGGCGCCCATATTTTACGAACTCAAGAATACGTAAAGGTACTCGCACTGGAGCTCAGCAAATCTGAAGCTCACGCGATCTTATTAACACCCAACTATATCGAGCTGCTTTATAAATCTGCCCCACTGCATGATGTAGGTAAGGTTGGAGTACCTGACAGTGTGCTGCTAAAACCGGGCAAACTGACGGATGAAGAGTTTGAGATAATGAAAGGTCACCCTGCTATTGGCGCCGAAGCGTTATCTATTGCAGAAAAGCAATTGGGAAGCAGTTCTTTCTTAAGAGTCGCGAAAGAGATTTCTCTCACTCACCACGAGAAATGGAACGGCAGCGGTTATCCCAACCAGCTGTCTGGGGAAGATATCCCTCTGTCCGGCCGCTTAATGGCATTGGCCGATGTTTATGACGCATTAATATCGAAGCGAGTCTACAAGCCAGCCTTTACTCATGAGCAAGCGAAACAGATTATCTTGGAAGGTAATGGGACCCATTTTGATCCGCAAGTTGTCCAAGCTTTTCTGGCCGTCGAACAAGAGTTCGTTTCAATTGCCGCGACCTACAAGGATGGAAAAAACATGCAAAGTGAACTTGAACGAGAAAGCTTTGTTGCTCAACCTGCTTAGTCTTTTCGAAAACCACTAACTATACAGGCTATACCGGTAACAGTAAGTTATTGGGTGCTACACAGCCGACAATAGTTATATAGGTTAGATCGCAGAGTGATTTTTTGAGTCAGCTTCATTCGAGTGTTAAGTTAAGCGAAACAGGAAGAGTGACTGAGTAAGATTCTATAAAAAACCAGCATATATATGCTGGTTTTTTTGGTTTAGAAGAAACACTATCTTAGTAGTTGCACACCACCAAGAGCTACACCTGGGTTCTTCCCTTTACTATCCAGATTTTCTACTTCATATACCCATTTTAGGGTCGTGGTATCGTCTGGTAAATCAACTTGGTGAATACCGTAGCGGCCTACCTTAGTGCCTCTAGGTACACTGACTGAAGAAGAACCGATAGAAGGTAAGCTAGACCACTGATTCCCTGATTTTGCTAACGCGCCATCAATAATATTGTCACCAACGCTATATGCCTTCCATACTTCAGTGCCATTCGCGAATAATTTAAGCGTACCTTTTGGTACGTCTTGAGCACCAGTCCAGCCTTTTCCAATAACAGCGGCTCTAAAACGAATGGCCTTCCAGCTTTGTCCGCTTTCAGCTGTAACTGACACTTCAGGCTTTTTATCTTCACCACCAAGGTAGAGGTGACCTTCCCAGTTAGTGATATCGGCAGGGTTTTGTGTCCAACTATGATTAAATTGGTCAGTTGTATTGCCATCATCCCAACCAAACAGACAATCCCCATTCTTAGTGACTGTACATTGAGGGTAATTAGCACCAGAGTTTGCTTCAGCATAACTGAAAGATAAGTTCTGAATACCCGTTTTGAGTGAGTTACGAACAGACCATACTTTTCCGGTTTTACCATCAAAATCAATGCGCCAATATAAAACATCGCTTGCTGGGTCTAGATTGACAGTGTGCGAACCTGAAGCAGCAGAACTAGCACCTGATTGAACTTCTAACCAAGTGCTATTATCTGTACTGGTATACACTTTGTAAGCACTTGATTTAGATACTTTCCAAGTGAGCTTATGGTTACCCTTGAATGGGAACGATTGTCCATTATATGGTCGCGGTGTATACGCATACTTTAAGCTATCATTAGCAAGCGCCACCATGTCACCATCAGACAAAGCAAATGAGCGCATCTCGATATTATCAACCAAGATATTACCTGCTTTTTGCTCAGACTTTATATTAGCTGTAGCATCTTTGCCTGCATCCATCCAAGGCTTAGAAATGATCAACCCTTGGCTTGTGCCCGCAGACAAACGGCTACCCGCCCCCCAAACACCCGCATAACCATCAGCCAACTCCATATCATCGCTTTCTTCTTTACTGCGACTGTAGTTGTTAACTAGCGTAGCTTGCTTTCCATTAACCCAAATAGAAACTTTTTGAGTGGTACGATCAACACGCACTGCGACAGTATTCCATTGACTGAGGTTAAGTGCCTCTTTGGTTGTAACAGACACCTTTCTAAGGTCACTTCCACCCGCATAAGCAGCAAGTTGACGCGAAATCATGAACCACTCTAGTGTTCCTTCGTTCGTTAACTTAAGTTGGAACCCATCAACCCAAATGCCCTTACTAACGAGATCAATTGGATGTTCTAGCTTGACTTTAGGTTTCACTTTGAGTGACAAAGTAAAATCGTCTTCACCGAAATCGAAATCATGTCCGTAGTGGAACTTATACTTATAAGATTCCTGAACATCGTTCTCTAGTAAGTTAGATTTTACTGACTCGTAAGCACCTAGTTTTAGTGTTTTCGAATTCGCGTAACCTTGGTTAACCCAAACTTCAGAAACTTCCTGCTTACTCGACTCTTTTACAACAGCAACTTGTCCTGCCAATCCTGTTTGAGCGTTCACCATCCATAAGTCATCAACAGGTGCGTCTTCAAAATCGAAACGAGCATATAGATCTGGAGTCGTAACCTTGACATGAACAACGTCACGATCGAACAGTTTCTTGCCATCAGTAATGATGTAGTGGAACTCATCCTCACCAATAAAGCCTTTTGGTGCTTTATAGGTGACTTTCCCATTTGTGATACTGAGCTCAGCACCTTGTGCCGAGTATTTATCAACGTTGTGGATAGAAATCTTATCGCCATTAGCATCTACGTCATTTTTCATGACATCTAATGCCGTCGTGCTATCACGTTTTACACTAAAGTGGTCAATTTTAGCCGAAGGAGGCAGAGGGTAATCCGCAGGTCCAACAAGATTTCTTCTTAGACGGTTATTTTTATAAATATTGAAATTGATATCGTCAACGTGCGCTTCACCACCTTGAATTCCGTGGCCTTCAGCAGAAGTACTATGCCCTGTGCCTAAGTAGTGCGCGGTTTCATGCAATACAACGCCATCAGCACCAATGATGTCACCTGGAGAGCGAACAATACTTCCGAAGTTTACACCTAGAATCCAGTTACCTTTCAGCCACAACATTCTATGTTTAAGGTCCCAACCTCGCGTTTTTCTTTGTTCATCCCACCATTTTATAGCAGCGACTCTAATGGGTTCATTCTCGTGTTGGTACCCCCAAGTCTTACAAGCGTCATGAGAAGCGCTTTTTTTACAAGTTTGGTAATGGTCGTCCAGATAGCCCCAAGTTTCTATCAACACATCATTGACAGAGAAACGTAACAAAGCATCTCGACTCAAAACATAATCAACCAAGTTAATGTAGTAGTCGACGAGCACCATCGCATCATCCAAGTTGCTATCCGCTTCTTGAACAAACGCTTGGTAAGAGACATGAACTGCCACTTTTACTTTGTGCAGCTGAACTTGCGTTTTGTCTTTAGCAATTAAGTTATCTAAACCCGATGTTGGTGCACTCGGGTGCTCATCTACGGTTTTAATTGCTTTTTGCATGTTGTCTAAAATTGCAGACTGCGGCGTAACCGAAGCTAAGTTTTGAGCTGTTGCTGTTAGCTTCTTAGCGGAAAGACCGCTTATGATGTCCGCTTTTTCAATTGTCCATACTCTTTGACTACCACGGAACGCTGTCACATAGAGTTTATTTTTACTGGTCAGTGCGGCAATAACTTGCGTATTCTCATCACTGGTATCAACACCACGATAAACACGAATCGCTGGCGTATTAATAGTACTGGATGGTGCATTCCCATTAATACGGTGATCCCAAAGATATACTTTCATATCGGGCTCTCTGATCGAGTAACGATGGAGCTCTAACGTACGCTTTTTACCATTAACCGTAATTGCCACTGAAAGATCTGGGGGTGATGCTTTCGTAGGGTTGTAGACCATAGGTTTATGGCCTTCGTTTTTGCTATCTTTGCACCCACCAGCCATGACTACCGCTAGTACCACAAAACATAGACTCAGTATTTTATTCATTCTATGTGGTTCCCTTATATCGACCAGTCTAAAGATGAATAAAAACCATAGTAATAGCAATGAATTACGTTGAACAAAACAACGCCAACGTACAGTCGTTTCAAATGGAAATGCCGAAAAATCCCTTAAATCAAATTTTCGAAACTGTTAGTTATAAATCGTTTTAATAAATTCTAGGTTTTGAGTTGTATCAACCTTATATGAAAGGTATAAATACTGGAGTTATTATTACCTCCCTCTCAATTGACATGGATGAAGATTATGTTTGAAAAAGTGTTAGCAGCTCCCGCCGATCCTATTCTCGGCCTTACTGAAGAATTTAAAAAAGACTCTCGTGAAGAGAAAATTAACCTTGGTGTTGGCATCTACAAAAATGAAGATGGTCAAACGCCAGTACTTAAAACAGTAAAGAAAGCAGAAGCTGCACTTCTTGAAAACGAAAAAACCAAATCTTACCTAACGATTGAAGGTACCGCTGAATACGGTCTAGCGGTTCAGAAACTGCTTTTCGGTTCAGATGCAGAGATCGTAACGTCTCAACGCGCTAAAACAGCACAAGCTCCAGGTGGTACAGGTGCACTTCGCGTAGCGGGTGAATTCATCAAGCGCCAACTGGGTGACGTGAAAATCTGGATCAGTAACCCAACTTGGGCTAACCACAACGGCGTTTTCGCTGCTGCCGGTATCGAAACCGCTCAATACAGCTACTACAACGCTGAAACCAAAGACAAAGACTTCGCAGGCATGGTTGCTGACCTAGAGAAAGCTTCTGAAGGCGACATCGTTCTTCTTCACGGCTGCTGTCATAACCCAACAGGCATCGACCCAACAACTGAAGAGTGGGAAGTACTTGCTAAGCTAGTTGCTGAGAAGAAACTGCTTCCTCTATTCGATTTTGCCTACCAAGGTTTTGCTAAAGGTGTTGAAGAAGATGCAGCTGGCCTGCGCATTTTTGCTCAATACAGCAAAGAGATTCTTGTTGCTAGCTCGTTCTCTAAGAACTTCGGCTTGTACAACGAGCGTGTGGGTGCATTCACTCTGGTTGCAGAATCTGCAGACGTAGCAACAACAGCGTTCTCTCAAGTTAAGAGCATCATCCGCTCTATCTACTCTAACCCACCAGCGCACGGCAGTGCTGTCGTTACTCACATCCTTGGTGATGCTGATCTACGTGCTGAATGGGAAGCAGAAGTAGCAGAAATGCGTGACCGTATCCAAGAGATGCGCGAGCTATTCGTAACGACACTGAAATCTGAAGGTGTTGATGCAGACTTCACATTCATCGAGCGCCAAAACGGCATGTTCTCTTTCTCTGGTTTAAGCAAAGAGCAAGTAACTCGCCTGAAAGACGAATTCGCTATCTACATTGTCGGTTCTGGCCGTATCAGCGTAGCGGGCATGACGAAGTCAAATATGGGTCCTCTATGTAAAGGTATCGCTGCGGTTCTTTAATCGAAAAAGAAACCTGCACTTGCAGACCAATAGATATGCAAAAGCCAGCTATTAAGCTGGCTTTTTTGTGTCTGTCTCCTTTATATGTCAGTTTTTAAGACGCTTAGTCTATATATCGCTAACTAATACTCTAGGAAGAACTCTACACCTAGCTCGTTAGTGCGTTCACTACGAATCTTACCTTCGCCATTTCTGTGTTGATAAGAGCCACCAATCGCAAACTTGTTGGTCACGAGATAACGTAAACCCACGTGGTAAATTTCTTCATCAAACAAGTCACTTCGGTTCACTTGCACACTACCGTTAGCAATCCAACGTTTCGCAAAGCCATAGTTGAGTTCGGCTTTTATCCCTTGGATAAACTCCGTGTCTGACGAGCGAGTAATGTTAGTTCCATTATCTTCGACTTCCCCCTTAGTAATACCAAGCAGGTAGTAAGCCACTATATCTAGATCTCGCTTAATACTGTAACGGTACCCAATGCCCGGCATAAGGGTATCCATTCGAGTTGTTGATTCATCTGGGTGAATGAAACGAGCACTGTAGTCACCCAACAATAGCCAATCATCCGATATCGCATAGCTGATACCTAATCCATAAGATGATGCATTGTTATTGCTGCCTGCATCTTCATTCAAACTTCCCGAATGAGCGGTGGCGTATATATGGTCATAATCAAGAATATCCACACGGTGAGTTTCGGCCCACGAACTTGAAGAAAACATAAAAATTGCAGACACTAAACTAAGTTTCCACTTCGGCATTCCTATCATCCTTTAACTGTCACCCTATTATTTGAAAGATTAGTCTATCCCTAAGACTTTAAAAAGGTTTTAGCTCACAGATTGATTTGTGACGGCAAAATATTATCAAATGTTGTACCATGAAATCATACAAACCAATGGATGATCATTATGGATGCTGAGTTATTAGAGATTCAAAACTTTCTGGCACAATACCCCCCTTTCACAGAACTCCCAGAGGAGATGTTGGCGAAAGTGACCAGTAGCGTCGAAATTTCTTATTACCGCCAAGATACCCCTATCATTCACTTTGGTGATCAGATTAACGACCTTTACATTGTTCGAAGCGGCGAAGTAGAAGTCTATCGTCGTAAAGGTGAGCTCTATAACCGGCTGGATGAGGGACACTTATTTGGCCAAATGGGGCTACTCACCAACAATAAAGTTCGCTTCCCGGTAAAAGCAACAGAAGACACCCTACTCTACTGTATCCCTGAACCTATTTTCCAAGAACTCTACGACAACTATGATTCATTCGCTGACTTTGTCGAAGTAGAAGATAATGCGCGACTGCGTCAGGCTAACTCAGACAGCAACGACGCTAACGATCTAACCACGTCAAAGGTAAAGACGCTGCTGACTAGCGAAGCGCCAATGATCGAAAAAACACGAACCATCCAACAAGCTGCTACCATGATGGCACAAGATAATGTTTCATCTTTGCTGATCATCGACCCGGATATTGTTGAAGATGATGAAGACGATTCGACGCCCGTTATTGGCATCATTACCGACCGTGATCTGTGTACCCGAGTTTTAGCAGAAGGACTCGATCCATCGGATGAAGTATCAAGTGTAATGACAGCAGAGGTTATCTCGCTCGATCATAATGCCTATGTCTACGAAGCCATGATGACCATGCTTCGCTACAACGTGCATCACCTACCAGTACTAAAAGATAAGAAGCCTATTGGTATTATTGAAGCGACCGATATTGTACGTTACGAATCTCAAAACTCGCTGTTATTGGTAAGCAGCATCTTCCAACAGCAAAGCATCGAAGATCTTAAAGTCCTTTCTGAGCAAGTAAAAGACAGCTTTGTGCGCTTGGTTAACGAAGACGCCAACGCCCACATGGTGGGTACCGCAATGTCGGTAATTGGCCGTAGCTTTAAACAACGAATTATTGAACTAGCCGAAGATAAACTCGGTAAAGCGCCGATCCCTTATTGTTTCCTCGCGCTCGGCTCGATGGGGCGTGATGAGCAGCTGCTCGTTACTGACCAAGATAACGCCATTATTCTTGATGATACCTACGATGAGAAAAAGCACGGTAAGTACTTTGAAGAGCTGTCGACCTTCATTTGTGATGGCTTAGACCAATGTGGCTATGTGTACTGTACCGGTGACATCATGGCCACTAACCCAACTTGGCGTATGACACGTCGACAATGGGAAGAATGCTTCGCTGATTGGATTGATGATCCAAACCCGAAAGCACTACTGAACGCCTCTATCTTCTTTGATTTAGATGGTGTTTATGGCCGCTTAAAATGGGCAGAACAGTTAAATAGTTTTATTGTAAGACGTGCGCGTAAGAACAACCGTTTCTTGGCGTGTCTTGCTCGTAACGCACTCAACCGAACACCGCCTCTGGGTTTCTTTAAAGATTTCGTAATGGAGAAAGATGGTCGTCATAACAACTCGATCAATCTTAAACGTCGTGGTACCGCACCACTTGCCGATCTAATCCGTGTTCACTCTTTAGCAGTCGCATCTCGCTCTAAGAACTCATTCGAACGTTTAGATGACATTATCGACGCAGGTATTTTGCCAAAAGGTCGAGCTCAAGACTTGAAAGATGCGATGGAATTTATCTCCTTAGTTCGTATTCGCCACCAAGCACACGATGTCGACAACAACATCGAACCGGATAACAACATCGAACCAGAGAACCTTTCTGACTTCGAGCGACGTAATCTAAAGGATGCATTCCAAATATTAAGCAATGCACAGAACTTTCTTAAGTTCCGTTATCAAGCCAGCAATAAGTTTAAGTAGGCGCTATGAACAAACTATTCAGATCCCCAGCGGTTGATTGGCCATTTAAGTTTGCTCAGAAGCTCGAACGAGCGAGAGATGAACGCTTGAAGCAATTTTATAGCCAGCCTCTTCCTGCACCTGATACGCCATTATCAGAAGTGACTTTCTTAGCTGTCGACTTTGAGACAACGGGTTTAAACCCAAACAAAGATGGCATCATTACCATTGGTCTAGTTCCGTTTACGCTAAATCGAATCTACCTAAGACAAGCCAAGCACTGGACCCTGAGACCAAAGCAGAAATTGGAAGAAGACTCGGTTGTTATCCATGGCATCACTCACAACGACATCATTGATGCGCCAGACTTAAGTGAAGTATTAGATGAGATCTTAGAATCAATGGGCGGCCATATCCCAGTCGTTCATTATCGCCGCATCGAGCGTGATTTCTTGGATAACGCGTTGAAGGTCAGATTAGGTGAAGGAATTGAGTTTCCAATCCTCGACACGCTCGAGATTGAATCTCAAATCCAAAACAAACTGGCCGGCGGTCTATGGAATAAGCTAAAAGGTAAGAAGCCTGCGTCAGTAAGGCTTGGTCAGAGCCGTCGTAGATACCACTTGCCTGACTATACTCCGCATCATGCGTTAACTGATGCGATTGCGACAGCGGAGCTTCTACAAGCACAGATTGCGCACCATTTTAGCCCTGATATGCCTGTTAAAGATTTCTGGTTATAGCTAGATAAACTAGTCGCTGTTAGTTACTGACTAATAGTTAATAGTGCACACTTCAAAATTAAAAACGCTCACATCATCTAGATTGTGAGCATTTTTCTTTTTCGCATGATTTTTTTTTGCGCCTGAAGAGAAAGTCTACTCGGCTGTCGGGCCAACCAATCTCATTTCCCAATCTTCAACTTCGCCAGTTTCAAGTCGACGTTCTACAAGCGTGCCCCAAGATTCCACTAAAGGCAGCTCCGCCAATTCTCTAAGCTCTTGTTTATCCAAACAACCCGTGAACACCGCACCCATAACCCGGCTTAACGGCCATTCTGGGTAAGGTCTTTCACACAGGATAATCTCGTCGCCGGAGCCGATATCACCCTCTTCCAAAACACGGAAGTACCAGCCAGTTCGAAGGGTGTCTTGTAGCCTTTTCGCCATATCATTTTGATCGAATCGTACATTGAGCTTCCAACAAGGCATACGACCTTGTGAAACTTCCAGCAAGGTTGAACCAATTCGAATCTTATCTTTTAAACAAATGGAAGCTTCAGTCACCCCACTTGAACTTATGTTCTCACCAAATGCACCTTCAGATTGGAAGATTGCTTTGTCGCCCAACTCCTCCTGCCAAATTAAGTAGTGCTCGCTTGGGTAGATATGAAGGGCTTTCTGAATACCACCATGAAAGCGAGGGTCGCCTTGCTCATCGTTAATAAATCCAAGCTCAGTGGTGTATTGGCGCTCAGATAAAACCTGCTTATTGATAGCACTCTGTGTACCGTGAGCAAAAGCAACAACCTTACCGCCCAAAACACTGTTTACTGTACCTAACTTCTTCATACCCTTCCTTTTCAGCAAGTAAAAAAAGAGAAGCTTTCGCTCCTCTTATTGTGAAATACGCCTTAATTAAGCGTATTTCTCTTCAAAGTCTTTCATGAAGCTGACTAATACTTGCACGCCTTCCAGAGACATCGCGTTGTAAAGTGATGCTCGCATCCCACCTACCGCTCTATGGCCTTTTAGTGATTTCAGACCAGCAGCATCAGCCAACTCTAAAAACTTAGCATCTAGCTCTGGTTTCGCTAATTGGAATGGCACGTTCATTCTTGAACGGTTTGCTGTATGAACATCGTTTTTGTAGAAAGCAGAATCGTCAATCGCGTTGTAAAGTAGCGCTGCTTTTTCTTGGTTAACACGTTCCATAGCCTCTACACCACCTTGAGCTTTCAACCACTTGAATACAAGGCCTGATAGGTACCAAGCGTACGTTGGCGGTGTGTTGAACATTGAGTCTTTTTCAGCAAGTACTTTGTAGTTAAGAATACTCGGCAATACGTCGTTTGCTAGCTCTAGCAGATCATCACGCACGATAGCAATGCAGATACCCGCAGGGCCTATATTCTTTTGAGCACCAGCGTAGATAACACCATACTGAGACACATCGATCTTACGAGACAGAATGTTAGATGACATATCCGCTACGATTGGCTTATCCGTTTGAGGAAGCTCACTGATTTCAATACCATCGATGGTCTCATTTGGACAGAAATGTACATACGCCGCTTCCGGGTCGATTTTCCAATCTTTAGCTGGAACAACCGCTGCTTTGCCATCAATTGACGTCTTGGCATTGAATACATCGATTTCGCAATATTTGCTCGCTTCAGTCACTGCACTTTCAGCCCAGTAACCCGCATCAATGTAAGTCGCTTTCGTCGCGTTACCTAGAAGGTTTAGAGGAACAGCAGCGAATTGAGCACGAGCGCCCCCCTGACAGAAAAGAACTTTGTAGTTGTCTGGGATGTTCAGAAGATCACGTAAGTCCTGCTCGGACTCGTCTGCAACTTGAATAAATTCCTTGCTGCGATGGCTGATTTCCATCACGGAAGTCCCTAAACCATTCCAATCAATAAAGTCCGCTTGCGCTTGTTTCATTACCGGTTTAGGCAGTGCCGCTGGGCCAGCACTGAAGTTGAATACGTTATCTAATGTAAGTTCCATGGGGATGATTGCTCCTGCTAAATAATAACTATGCAAGTAATACCATGTTTTACCCAACATAAAAACAACAAAAGAGGTCTTAAGACCTCTTTTGTTTTGTACCGTATAAAATGTTTAAGCTTAACCTGCTAAATCACCCTATCAGTATTCAGCCTTGTTCTGTTTATTGAACAAAAACCGGCATAAGTAGAGCAATTAATGGAATTTCTTGGCCATTTTCGAACACTAGGTTTCCATTTTCAACGTCAGCACGGATTTCATAACCACTTTCTGTTTCTTTGATCATTTCCATCACAAGCAATTCATCAATACCTTCACGGATGAATGGGTACTCTTCAACAAGCTCATTTGAGAAGCTAGAGTGAACGTTACCCTTTAATGCAGGTACAATCATCGAAGGATTACTGCTGATGTTTTCGGTTCCTTCCGGTACGCTCACTAACCACTTAGATTCGAATTGACCCTTACCTAGATCTAACGACATATTGTTCATTGAAAGGTCGAAGCCTTTAGCAAACAGGATATCGATAAATGGAATGATCTCGGCAACGTCTTCTTGCGTCATTACTGGATTAGATTGGTAAATCTCAAAGATTTTCTCAAACGATTCGCTATCCAATTTCGACATTTCGAAATCGACGTTTAGGTTGTTCAACTGGCCTTCACTGGTCTCGATGTTTGCGATATCCAGCTTAAGGTTGCTGCGCAGACGCTTAGTCGCTTCATCTAGATGTGATTCAAAATCGTACTTAGAGTTTTCAATGGTCATGAAAGGCTGCATTGCAGAGTCTGTAACCAAGAAGCTATCGATAGTAAAATTCTGAGAACCTAACCAGTAGCCTTTCGCTTGTTGGCCTGAACCTACACCTTTTAGGTTTGACAGTGTTACCTCTTCACCGGTTTCAAAATCAATTTGAACTGAAGGGATTGAAAGCTCGTAATCAACTTGCCCTAAAACAGTCGCATGGCCAGACAGATTCGATTTCGTGATCGATACCGACGTACCATTCTCATCAGAACCTTGATGATTGAACTGGCTTAACTCGAAGTTAAAGTCAGTGTTGCCGTTTAGCTCAGTGCTAGTCGTCAGAGTTAAAGGCAGAATATCGGTATTCTCAAACGTCGACAGTGCATTTAGGCTCACCAAACCATGGCTAACCGCACTATTGATGACAAACTCACTCGGCAGCCCATCAATCGCAAGTTGCTCTTTCAGGTTTTCATCGGTCACAGTTAGGCGAGTAGTTACGTTAGAAGACAGGTAACCTCTATCGTACTCCACGATCTCCGCTTGAATGCTTGAATTGTTAAGCTTTGCAACACCATCGGTAATGGCATTTTGTCCAATTTGTCCAACCGCTAGCGGCCAACAAAGTGCCAATGAGATTGCTCCACCAATTGCACCAATTTTTCTTAACTGTTCCATGAGTTCTCTTTCTACACTAGTCTGTTTTTTTCAGTCTAACCCATCAGTAGCAAACAAGAAACATTGAGTTAAATCAGTCTATTGCTCGATACTTCGATTGCCTCAATAAATTAACGGCTAGCTCTCATCCTTATTCAGCGGTTCTTGCTAGGCTAGAAGCGTCGCTACTAATAAGGTTGAGCTGTGAATCAATACGCTGTTATCTGTTTAGATAATAATCCGGTTAGCATTGAAAGAATACGTTCGGAGCTGGCTCCGTTGGCCTCTGTATTCGATATTTATACTGCCGAGAACATAGAAGACGCACATCACGCATTAGAAGATATCCATGATCACAATCAAACCGTTGCTTTAGTGATCACTCATCATCATTCGGAATTTAATGGCGTGCAATTTCTGATTGAACTGGAACAGCTGCCCCATAGTAATACCGCAAGAACGATATTAGTCAGCGCTTCGTCAGACATTCAATCCATTCTAACCGCTGTGAATGAAGGCAGGCTCAACCACTGTTTAACCAAACCGGTTCAAGATCAGGTTCTGTTCAAGTCTGCACAGAAAGAGCTGACTTCTTTTGTTATCGAGTACGACCCAGAAAACCTTTTGTCTTACAGTGATGCGTTGGATCAACAACGTTTACTAAGAGCACACATCGAGCAAAAGATTCATTCGTTCCAATCTGGCTTCATTCACGATTACCACCAGCTTTCTGACAATGCCCTTGCTGAGCGTGTCGTCAGTGCTCTGCAGGATGTCTTTTCAAAAGATGATAAAACCAAGGCCATTCGTGATTATTCACCAGAGCATCTGCTGACGGTTGAGGGCGAAGATAATCGCTTTCTTTGGTTAATTATTGAAGGTGAAGCGGCGCTCTATAAAAAAGATGAACTGGGGCAGCAACGCGAAGTTGTGCGTCACTCTAAGGGCAATATTGTCGGAGGGATGTCATTCGTGACGGGTGAGCCTTCGTTTTCTACTGCGATTACTCTGACTCAGACCCAAGTCATCAAACTGGATAAAGATAGCTTTGCTCAGGTGATGCATTCAAACAACACCCTGCTACCGCTATTTACCAATCTACTGCTCCGTCACTTTAACCGACGCTTACAAAGAAGCATCAACAATAAGATCCAGCTTCAGCAAACGCTAGAATCGTTGGAATCTGCACATCAACAATTGATAGAGAAAGAGAAAATGGCGATGCTTGGGCAACTTGTCGCGGGTGTCGCACATGAGTTAAATAACCCGATTGCAGCGATCTTGCGAAGTATTGAAACCTTGTCTGAACATCTCGATCAAATACTCGAGAACTCGGCACTCCCAGAATCCAATAAAGGGACGGATGTATTAGCACATTCAAAAATGGCTAAACCACTATCAACAGCTCAAGAAAGACAACTTGTAAAGCACCTCACCTCTACTATCGATGACCGCGCGCTAGCTAAAAAAGCCGTAAGACTGAACCTGAGCCAAGACTCGGCGGTTTTAAATACCTTAAAAGACTCCCCTGTCGCAGGCAAAGAGCTGCTCAATGACTTAGAGCATTACCACTATGTTGGAAACTCTATCCGCTCAATTCAAGTTTGCAGCAAACGTATTGCCGATATGGTCAAAAGCCTAAAAAGCTATGCCCGAGAAGATGAAGAGGTCCGCCACTACACAGATATCCACGAAGGGCTTGAAGATACCTTAGTGATCTTTGAAAACAGGCTCAAACATCACCAACTTGAAAAACACTACGACACCGACTTGCCGCTTCTATTGTGCCAGTCGCTCTCGCTGCAACAAGTGTGGACCAACCTTCTCTCTAATGCACTTGATGCTCTTTCAGAGCGAGGCAAAGTCTCTATCACCACGTCTCAAGAAACTAAAGGTGACGACACGTTTCTTGTAGTGCAAATATCGGACACTGGACACGGTATCGCCAAAGAAGACATCAACACTATTTTCAACCCAAACTTCACGACCAAAAAAGAAGGCAACTTCGGTTTAGGGATTGGGTTATCCATTTCTCAACAAATCGTTTCGGCTCATCAAGGTTTTATTTTGGTGGAGTCTGAGGTAGGCAGCCATACACACATGCAAGTGTGGCTTCCATTCAAACAAGAAGGAGCACCTCATGAATAAGTACCTAATTTTATGTGTCGATGATGAGCCAGAGGTTCTCAACAGTGTCCTTCAAGATTTAGCACCATTTGAAGACAATTTTATTGTTGAAGGAGCCGAATCGGTCGATGAAGCTAAGCAAGTGATTAAAGAAATGGGACAGGAAGGTATTAAACTCGCCTTAATCTTGTGTGACCACATCATGCCTGACAAAACGGGTATCGATTTTCTTATCGAACTTAACCAGCACGACTCTACAAAGCCAACACGCAAGCTGCTGCTCACCGGGCAAGCTGGGCTAGAAGATACCGTCACAGCAATTAACAACGCGGCGCTTGATTTTTATATTTCAAAACCTTGGCAAGGCGATCAACTTAGAGACACGATTACTCAACAACTGACAGACTATGTCATTGCAAACGACAAGCAGTTGTTAAACTGGACTTCCATTTTAGATACTGAGCGAATACTGACATCAATGTCGGACAAGCGAACTAGTTTCGGTGAATAGCGATAGGTTGGTAAATAGAGATTGTTTACTGAATAGTGATTAGATGATGAATAGCGATTTAATCGCTATTGCACTTTTAACACGAAGTGCATTTTGAATAACAGTGAGTAAATTAAGTGTATCTAATAGTTATCAATAACGAGTGAATGGATACTAGATTTTGTCAAATAGTCCTAAAACATGAGATCTCTGTAACAGAGCAGTACTTTACTTGCTTATTTTTTAGCTAAATGACAAATGAATAGCATTTTTATGGGTTACTTTTCCGCGAGTTAGATTAAACTGTCTCAATGTTTATGGTTTGGCTGTTTTTTATCAAACCAAAGGGATCAACACTAATAAAGGTTTACGGTCGTTATGCGCAAAATTCTACTTACTACCGCTATGCTATTGGCTTCTAGCCAAGCACTAGCTGTCGATGGACAACCAAATGAACAAGCACAAGTAATGAGCAACTTTAGCTACGATTACTTTGACGCTCGTATCGGTGCGAGCCCAATTACATTTGGTGGTGCATTCAGTAAGTCAATCCACCCGAATGCTCACGCAGTAGCGCGTATCGATTCAGAATTTGAAGGCGATTACGACTCTGCTGTAGGTCTTGGTTTCCACGCTCCAATTAACAACTGGGCAGATCTAACGGGTGAAATGCTAGCTCGTATAGTTCAACCAGCTGCGAAAAGCTCTCCTGATGTTGGTATGGAATTCAACGTTGGTGTTCGTCAATGGCTTGGCCCACAACTAGAAGTTGGCGGTAAAGGCGGTTACGTTTCTATCGATGATAAAGATGATTGGATCGGCTCTGCTTACGTGCGTTTCCACTCTACAGAACTATTCTCTCTAGGTGCAGAAGTTCGTATCAATGATTTCTACGGTGATCAGTTAATGTTCACGACTCGTTTCAAGCTTTAAGTAAAACGAGAAAGCTCTTAATAAGGGCTTAGCCTTTAAAACGGGCTAGATAGAAACAAAAAAACCGAGGAAATCCCTCGGTTTTTATATATAAAAAGTAATCTTATGCATATACAGGCGATATCTTTAGTGGCAGCTCTTTAATAATTGCTGCTTGCGTGGCTCTTGTAATAGTTTCCAGTGAATACCATCAATTGCACCCGCAAACTTCCAAAGTAATTTTAGGTCAACATCGTTTCCGTACGCTTCGCGAACCTTATTAAACACTTCAGATGCACCCAACTGCATAAACATTGAAACATCATCTACTCCAGCCTTTTTAACCATGCGTTCTAACGTCAGTTGCATGTTAGGCAAGTCCCTTAATCTACGGCTAGCAGATGATTTTTTGAAGCTACGCTGCTGAATTGAATTATCGATTGAAGTACGAATAATACTATCCAATTCAGGATGCTCAGACGTAAAGAGATCCGTGATGTCGTAGTAATTCACGGTCGCTGTCGTCTGCTTTTTTACGTGACGATACTTTTCACAATCAAGCCCCGTCAGCTTTTTATCTAATAACTTCCCACCTCGAATGAATACACAATCTTCACTCAACAAAGCGAACATAGCGTCATTTTGAAAGAGGCCAATACCTCCAAACATAGAGCGCTTTTGATGTTCACCAAATTGATTCACGTAATTAATAAATGCTGTCTCGGTCATATCCGTTGATCCTTAATCAAATTACCCCGATTAGGTTGATCGCCAGACAAGCAGCTTTTTATGCGAAAAATTTTAAATCTATTTAATGTTTAGGTGAATATTATGGTTTCGTTTGTCACCTTTGAAATAAATGATACTTCGAAAAGAAAAATAAGTCAGGGCGCAGCTCACATCAATCAGTTGAATATCCTTGTTTTTAATGATTTACATCACATTAAACTATCAAATCACGCCAAGAATTTAATTCTTAATGATACCCCCGTTCAAGTTATCAAAGCTGATGTGGTTCGATGAGTATTGCCTCGCAGCATCGCGGCTTGTAAAATGGTACGACATACATGTTCTTACTCTTAATATGAATCATTTATCATTTTTCTGGCTACCACAAAATAAAGCTCTTCTCCTTAAGGGCCTAGAATCCGAGTTTGCCCAACTTGTTGGACATTCCATCTCAGCGGGAAAAATAACTCTTCCTCCGATTCCTGAGGTTGTACTTAAAATTCAAAAGCTTTGTACTCTTGAACCAACAGGCGTCGCCGAAGTTGCCGAGTGCTTACTTGAAGACCCAGGGCTGACAGCAATCGTGATCAGAGTTGCTAACTCAGTTGTCTTCAACAGACGCAATATTACTTGTGTCGATGTTATGACGGCCGTATCGCGTCTTGGTATATTGAGAGTGCGTGACATTGTCACGGCCCAGGCTATTGAACAACTTAAACATTCCGTCAATTTGAATAAAGAGTGCAACGAGCTATTGGTTCAGAGCGCTTCTGTATCAAAAGAACTCGCCGCAACTATGGTGTTAGTCACTAACCTATTTAAAGAACTATCCCCTACCGAATACCGTTATCTAGAGCATGAAAAGTCACTACTTGTTGGGTTACTTGCAGACATCGGCTTGTTCTGTTTGGTTAGTGAATATCACCTCTACCTAGACAACGGGAACTATTTAGATCACGACATCGCACTGCAAATATTCCAAGGCCAATGTTCAGCAACCAGTAAGTTGGTCCTTAGACGCTGGGGTTTCGACAGCGACTTTATCGATGTGTGCAGCAACACCATTAGTAATCACGAAGAGCGCGAGGTGTCTTACCTTGATATTGCGCGAATAGCTAACCACCTACTGATGTTTAGAAACAAGGATGAGAACATTGATGAGCACGAAGTAGAACTAAACGTGACAGGAGCGGAAGTACTTTATAAATTAAGCAACTTGAGCAAACAGGATTTTAATGCAAAGCTAAGTGACGTGATCAATACTAGCGGCTTCTAAGTTACTGTTAAATTGCTAGTAAATGCAATATGAAGTCAATGCAATGGGGAAAGCATGTTTACAGGGATGATCTTTATATTTGCGCCACTCGTCGTGGGGTATCTTTTTTCAATTTCGAACGCTCAGACGCTAGAATTTATCAACCGCTCTACTTCGCGGTTGATCTACGTGATTCTCGCGTTAATGGGACTTAGCTTAGCCGCACTCGATAACCTAGGCAGTAACCTGCAGACAATTCTTCTATACACGGCCACTTTCTTCGTCTGCTTAAGCGTTTGTAATCTAATGGCGCTACCTGCTATTGATAAGTTACTGCCACTCCAGACAGACAGCTGTAATAAGAAACTCCCCCTGTCTTCTATGGCGATGGAGTCTGCCAAACTCATCTTAGTGGTCGGTTCCGGCCTTATTGCGGGTTTAGTTCTGCCTATTGGACTTAATTGGGTTGATACCGCGAGTGAATGGATTCTGTTTGTTCTACTGTTCTTTATTGGCATTCAGTTACGCAATAGCGGACTAACACTTCGTCAAATCTTACTCAACAAGCACGGTATGGTAATCGCAATCGCAATCATCGCCACCTCAATGCTTGGTGGTATTATTGCGGCTTATATCCTTGATATCCCTCTGTTCAAAGCCTTGGCAATGTCTTCAGGGTTTGGTTGGTATTCTTTAGCTGGTATCTTGATGGGCGACGCCTTTGGTCCTGTTTATGGCGGCGCTTCTTTCATGCTTGAGCTGTTAAGAGAGTTAGTTGCTTTGGTACTTATTCCTGTGCTGATCCGGAGCTACCCATGCACATCGATTGGTTATGCAGGCGCAACAGCGATGGATTTCACATTACCTGTCATTCAAACCACAGGTGGCGTTCGGTGCGTGCCAGTCGCCATAGTCAGTGGCTTTATCCTCAGCTTGCTTGTCCCGATTTTGATGTTGTTCTTTGTATCTCTTGCTAACTAGATCGCAGGAATAGCGTTTGTTTTAGATTAGAATGCAACTCGAATACCGATGCCCAAGACACCGATACAGTTACCGAAATAAAAAGACACTAAGTGTCATTGCTCAACAAATAATGATCACGGTAATCTGTAACGACAACGTTATAAAAAGAATAAACTTACAAAAGGAACCGCTATGAAACGCCTTTGCGTCGCATTACTGCTAGCTTCAACTTCGACTTTCTCTTTTGCAGCAGATTCAATGTCTGAGACAAATCAGTGCCAAGCAAAAAAATATGATGCGTACATCGACGCCTCTTTAGGTTGGTATGCTGACCTCGCTACATTAACTTCTGAGCAATACCCAGAATTG
The DNA here is from genome assembly GCF_041467175.1 of Vibrio sp. 10N.247.310.24. Taxonomy (NCBI): domain Bacteria; kingdom Pseudomonadati; phylum Pseudomonadota; class Gammaproteobacteria; order Vibrionales; family Vibrionaceae; genus Vibrio; species Vibrio sp. 10N.247.310.24. The sequence continues at coordinate 27,581 of NZ_JBFSUD010000032.1, read as the reverse complement.
ACAGAAGTAAGCGAGTGGTTCCTAGAAGGTCGTAAGCACCACTTCGAGCTTAATCGCGCTGCGGTAAACTACTACCTTGTGAACGATTCAAGCAAAGTGGCAACAGAGCAACCGGTAGAAGGCTGGCTGCAACTGGAACAACACGACATTAAGACGTTATCAACACGTGATGATGAACTTGGTAGAATTGCGAAAACAACGTTCGACGACCGCCAATCAACACCTCACGCTCAAAACTACGAGCTACGTTCCGCCTTTGCTGAGCTGCTTAGTCACCCTAAGCAAATCGATACAGCACTGCAGCGTTACAACCAGTCGATCGCCAAACTAGAAGCGATCAAGTGTAAATAACCCTTAATTTACTATGCTTTTATGGGAAGTTGGATTTCATAATTAAGACGGGACATTGTTCCCGTTTTCGTTTAGATTATCCCGCTCGCGTCAATATAAGAAAAATAACTCGCTTGCTATGGTTACGGAACAAAAAACAGCAGATGTTAGCTTTGACAGTCTTCTACGTATCTTTACAGTACCAGAAGGCCCAGACTCAACACTCACTCAAATCGAAGACAAACTTTCACGAAACCTGAATCAATTCTTACGTGAACACATTGTGGCTGAAGAAAAGCCATTACGTGAGATTGAGAAAGATTTTTCGAATGCTCATATCCCAGAGCAGCCTGAGTTTGTTTCAGAACATACCGAGCATCTCCTCGATTCTCTTGTATCTCATTCTGTACATACGTCGTCGCCAAGTTTTATTGGTCACATGACGTCTGCGCTACCCTATTTCCTGATGCCGCTGTCTAAAATCATGATTGCGCTAAATCAGAATCTAGTAAAAATCGAGACCTCAAAAGCTTTCACTCCCTTAGAACGTCAAGTTCTGGGTATGTTACATCGCCTGATTTATCAGGATAGCGACCAGTTTTATTCTCGCTGGATGCACAGTGCCAACCACTCTTTAGGAGCGTTTTGTTCTGGCGGTACCATCGCGAATATTACTGCGCTTTGGGTTGCTCGTAACAATGCGCTAAAAGCACAAGGTTCGTTCAAAGGTGTGGAAAAAGAAGGCTTATTTAAAGCCATGAAGCACTACGGCTACGAAGGCCTTGCTATCTTGGTTTCTGAACGTGGTCACTACTCTCTGAAAAAAGCAGCGGATGTCCTTGGTATTGGTCAAGAAGGTCTAGTGTCTGTTAAAACAGATAACGACAACCGCATTTGTACGGACGACCTAAGACTCAAGATTGAACAGCTCAAGCAGAATAAGATAAAGCCTTTCGCTGTCATTGGTGTGGCTGGTACAACCGAAACCGGTAATATCGACCCTCTAAGAGACATTGCAGAAGTGTGTGCTGAATCCGATTGTCATTTCCATGTTGATGCCGCTTGGGGCGGTGCGACTCTAATGTCGAACAACCATCGTCACCTACTTGATGGTATTGAATTGGCTGATTCAGTTACGATTGATGCACATAAACAGCTTTATATCCCTATGGGTGCTGGCATGGTTTTGTTTAAGAAGCCAGATGCGATGACCGCAATCGAACATCACGCTCAATACATCCTTCGCAAAGGCTCAAAAGACTTAGGTAGCCATACGTTAGAAGGCTCTCGTTCAGGTATGGCAATGTTAGTCTACGCCTCAATGCACATCATCAGTCGCCCTGGGTATGAACTGCTAATCGACCAGAGCATCAATAAAGCGCGCTACTTTGCTGACCTGATTAAAGATCAAAACGACTTCGAACTGGTTTCAGAGCCTGAGCTTTGCCTACTGACCTATCGCTATGTGCCTGAATCAGTCAAAGCAGCACTACTCAAGGCTAAAGCACCAGAGCGTGTTGAACTGAATGAGCTACTGAATGAACTGACCAAGTTTATTCAGAAGAAGCAACGTGAAACGGGCAAGTCTTTCGTATCGCGAACGCGCTTAAACCCCGAAATATGGGCGCATCAGCCAATCATCGTTTTCCGTGTAGTATTAGCAAATCCACTGACGGGCAACGATATTCTCTCTTCAGTGCTTGAAGAACAGCGTGAAATCTCTAAACTAGCACCCAATTTGATGAGTAAAATCACCAAATTGGTTAAGCTAATCAACGCCTAGCCATTCAATTTTAGTTACATCAAATTGAAAATTTCTTTCTTTTTGATGTAACTTAGCTGTCAGTTCATACTCAATTTGCATTCTTTTTGCTCTAATCCTCTTCCAATTCTGTAGTTTTCTAAAATTTTGTTGAGGTTTGTCATATTCTTAAGCATTGATGCCGTGTTTTTGTATTAGTGAATAGTATCTTGGGTTTATACTGACTCTATGGTGCTAGTTAGCTTGATATCTATTTGATACAGTAGAATTTACAATACCGAATATAAGTTTGGTTTTGTATTTTCTTATATTTGTTTCAGCCATACCCCTGGTAAAAGATATTAACTAGCAAGTTGTTCTCTATACCCTTGTGAACACTATGAATACATTAGAAAAAATACAAAAAAACCTGGAAAATTTCAGCAAGTCTGAGCGTAAGGTAGCCGAAGTAATCATGGCTTCCCCTCAAACTGCAATTCATTCTAGCATTGCTACCTTAGCTAAAATGGCTGACGTGAGTGAGCCTACAGTTAACCGCTTCTGTCGTCGTTTAGACACAAAGGGCTTCCCTGACTTTAAACTTCACCTAGCTCAAAGCTTGGCGAACGGTACACCTTACGTGAACCGTAATGTTGAAGAAGATGACGGCCCAGATGCTTACACGCATAAGATTTTTGAATCAACTATGGCTTGTCTAGATGTTGCTAAAAACAGTTTAGACGCGATGCAAGTAAACCGAGCGGTTGACTTACTGACTCAAGCAAAACGCATTTCGTTCTTCGGACTGGGTGCCTCTTCTGCTGTAGCCAAAGATGCTCAAAACAAATTCATTCGTTTCAATATCCCAATCACTTGTTTCGAAGACATCGTGATGCAACGCATGAGCTGCATTAACTGCAGTGATAACGATGTTATTGTTCTGATCTCTCACACTGGCCGCACTAAAAGCCAAGTAGAGATTGCGAACTTAGCTCGTGAAAACGGCGCGACAGTTATCGCTATCACAGCAAAAGACTCTCCGCTAGATAAAGCGAGTTCTCTGTCTATCTCATTGGATGTACCGGAAGACACTGACGTTTACATGCCAATGGCAAGTCGTGTTGTTCAGATGACGGTTATCGATGTGTTAGCAACAGGCTTTACGCTTCGTCGTGGTTCTGGCTTCCGAGAGAACCTGAAACGAGTAAAAGAGTCACTTCGTGATTCACGTTACGAAAAGTACTCTCAGTTCTAATCTGTTAAGATGTGAGCTTAAGAATTCAATTGAAAAACGGAGCCTAGAGCTCCGTTTTTATTTGTCTGTTTAAATGGGTTTGTGCTGTGATTGATTATACTGTGTCTGGTTATGCCAAGAGCAGATTGAAGACTGTTAGATAGTCCAGCTATTGCCCTTCTCAACCACGCTGTTCTCGGACGCATAAGAATTGATAATGGTAAAGCTCGACTCGGCGGCAGGCTCTTGCTCAATTTGATTCATTGAAGCTCCCTCATGATGCCCTTCTACACAACCACACTTCTCGCAAACCTTCTTCAGAATATGTACGAGTCGTTCTTGGTTCAGCGGTAAAGGGTTCCCTTTAATCGCCACCGACTTGAGCGCGTCGGCAGACACCTCATCAAACTGGGCTTCACAGACACCAAATTCCAGTAAGCTTGGAAGCTTGAGCGTATCCAACACTTCAGACAACCAAGAAATTGCCTCTTCCTCTGTTGCTTCTACGTTACCTGTCACTATCTGAGAAATTCGCTGATAACGCGCTAGGATGTCACTCCTCTGCTGCTCCTTCGCAGCAGCTATATTCTCTAACATCACAAATGGTGCTAAACGTGCAGTTATCACACTATGAGGAGCCGAGATTTTGCCACCTAGCGCAGAAGCTAAACCATGCGCAGCGCCAAGTTTGGCGTTAGTTATCGCTATTCCCCCTAACATAGAGGAAAACGCGAGATCAGAACGCGCTTGAGGTTCATCGTAGATACACGCCTGAATGACAGAACCACTCAGCTTACGTAAGCCTTCTTCACAGATCATATCAGTCAGTGGGTTCGGTTCACCGCACACATAGGCTTCCATTAGATGGGTAAATGCGTCCATAGCACCTCGCCCCGATAAATACAGATTCGTACCATGAGTTAGGGTTGGGTCAACAATCGCAACGTCAGCCAGCATGTCTGGGTTTCTAAGGCTGATTTTCACTTGGTCTTGCCCTGATTTCAGCACCGCGTTTTTAGTGACTTCTGCACCTGTACTCGCTGTGGTTGGAATCGCAATGAACGGAAGCGGTTTGGTTTTAAGAGGGACATTACGCCCAACGACTTCAACATAGTCATACAAACTACCTTGGTTAGGTAAAACCGCGGCTAACGCTTTGCCCATATCGATGGCGCTACCGCCCCCCATAGCGACAACCATATCTGGCTTAAATCGACGTGCAGAAATAGCAGCCTCCTCAACCATTTTGATATTAGGTTCACCGGATACGGCAATGTGTTGATAACGCATACTCTGTGCATCGAGATAGTCAGTGACTATTGAAGTGCGCTCTAATGTATTGCCAGTCACCAATAGCACGCTGTAACCGTATTGATTAAAGAGAGACAATGAAGCGGAGAGTGCTCCATCACCAAAGATGATCTTTGTAGATGTCATAAATTGAAACATGGTGCCTCCTGCGTCTATGACCGAACAAAACTGCGAACTCTTGGTTTTTAGGAAATTGGTCTCTTGGATTTCACATTTGAAATTCGATTTTCGTATTTACAACACAATCTCGGCACCCCAAATACGAATGCACTAAAACATCATTACTTCAGACTGCTTACAGAATATGGTTCCATACCTAGATAAAGGATGCCTCGTTCTGCGTTTGATTTTTTTGACAAAGTGCAACTTGTCGCACTAAATATCGACTAAAGTTGCAATCTTAGGGGTAATTCACATACTAATATTGAGGGAATTCACGATGACAGTGGCCAGTAAACAAGACTCTAGCCTTTTATGATTAATATTTGCGCTGATAGGCAAAACCTATCGTATTAAGAGGCAATTCCATCTTTATTTCCCCATGCCATTGAGGCATAGTTGGTTTTAAGAAATTTTGAGTGGCATTCATAAAAGAATAGTTAACATAAATGAGTTAACGAGCCTCATCCCGTATTTAGGAGAAATTAAATGTTTGTAGTTATTTTTGGTCGCCCTGCTTGTCCATTCTGTGTTCGCGCAAAAGAGCATGCTGAAACTCTTAAAGCTAAACGCGATGACTTCAACTACCGTTACGTTGACATCCACGCTGAAGGCATCAGCAAAGCTGACCTAGAGAAGACTGTTGGTAAACCTGTAGACACAGTTCCACAAATCTTCATCGACCAAGATCACATTGGCGGCTGCACAGAATTTGAAGCATACGCAAAAGAAAACCTAGGTCTTTTCGACTAAGCTGGAATTTCTCAAACGAAAATCGAGGCTAAAGCCTAAACAGCTGATAGATAAAACAGTTAGACTGTATGATTGATATAAAGCCCGCTCATTGCAGCGGGCTTTTTTATGACAATTTTTCAACCGGAGTAAGATTAAGGTCAATATCGAATAAAATTGAAAATAGCACTTATAATTTATTTATATTTAGATACAATTCATTCCTCAAACTGATCCTGTGTTTCACGCTAATTATTGAGCAATCACTGTGAATATCGACGTTGTCTTGCTGTTAAAACAAAACCCCATCCTTCTCATTTTTGTTGTGTTATCTATTGGCCTCGCCATTGGTAAAATTCGTTTCGGTAGTCTCCAACTAGGAAATTCAATCGGTGTTCTGATTACTTCTCTTATCATGGGACATCTTGGCTTTTCCTTTAACGCCGACGCTCTCACGATTGGTTTCATGCTCTTCATTTACTGTGTAGGTATTGAAGCTGGCCCCAACTTCTTCGGTATATTCTTCAGAGACGGTAAGCATTACCTCATTCTTAGCCTCGTTGTACTTTCTACGGCTATTGCCCTTACTTATTTTTGCAGCGAATATTTAGGTCTTGGTTTCGGACTTTCCGCCGGCATGATGGCGGGAGCACTAACTGCAACACCAATATTAGTTGGTGCGCAAGATGCACTCAATTCAGGTTTAGCTGAAGTGCCAAGAAACATGGACCTGGGTCTGGTTATAGAAAACCTCTCTGTAGGTTACGCGATGGCTTATTTAGTCGGCTTAATCAGTATGATTATGTTTGCCCGCCTTATTCCAAAGCTTCAGAAAGTAAACCTACACGACTCTGCAGAACAAATAGCTCAAGAGCGCGGCCTAGGCACCTCTGGCCAGCGTAAGGTTTACTTACCCATTATCCGAGCTTATCGTGTGGGACCAGAGCTAATTACCTGGACTGATGGCAAGAACCTTCGTGAGCTTGGCATCTATCGCCAAACTGGTTGCTACATCGAGCGGATTCGACGTAATGGTATTCTTGCCCACCCTGATGGCGATGCCATTCTGCAAGAAGGCGATGAAATCGCATTAGTTGGCTTCCCTGACAGCCACGCTCGTCTTGATCCAAGTTTCCGAAACGGCAAAGAGGTTTTTGACCGTAACCTTCTCGATCTACGAATCGTTGAAGAAGAGATCGTCGTTAAAAGCGACAACATCGCGGGTAAGCGTTTATCTGACTTAAACTTATCCGAATACGGCTGTTTCCTTAATCGCGTAGTAAGAGCTCAAATTGAAATGCCGATGGACTTAAACATCGTACTTTCTAAAGGTGATGTACTGCAGGTGAGTGGTGAAAAGAGCCGTGTTCACGGCCTTGCAGAAAAAATTGGTTTCATCTCGATTCACAGCCAAATGGCCGATTTGACGGCTTTCTGTAGCTTCTTCATTCTGGGTATTTTGTTTGGTTTGATCACCATGACATTCGGCCAAGTCTCATTTGGTTTAGGTAATGCAGTTGGTCTTCTTCTATCGGGCATCATGCTTGGCTTCTTACGAGCGAACCACCCTACCTTCGGTTACGTTCCTCAAGGGGCGTTGAATATGGTCAAAGATCTCGGTTTGATGTTCTTTATGGTCGGTATCGGCTTGAGCGCTGGTGGTAAGATATTTGAGCATTTGACCCAAGTGGGTCCGCAAGTTATCGGGATAGCACTTATCGTGAGTGTACTGCCGGTATTCTTCGCTTACCTAGTCGGCGCTTACGCACTGAAGATGAACCGAGCTCTTCTTTTTGGAGCCATCATTGGCGCACGAACTTGTGCTCCGGCGATGGACATAGTGAATGACCACGCTCGTTCAACTATCCCAGCTCTGGGGTACGCGGGTACGTACGCGATAGCCAATATATTGATGACCTTAGCGGGTACCTTTATCATTATCATTAGCTAGTTTATTCAGCGTTATAGATTAGATATTTTAAATGCACTAATTCATCGTTGAGTTAGTGCATTTTTTATTACTTAATCTCTTTTCTCATTCCACACCTCTATACTACTTTCCTCAAACTATAGACAAAAAAAATAGGCGCTCAATGAGCGCCTATTTCGTTTATTTGATTTGTGAATTAGATGTCAGCTACATCAAATTCAACAGCTGTCTCTACATCAGCTTCGTAATCAACACCGTCAACACCGAAACCGAACAACTTCAAGAACTCTTCTTTGTACTCAACGTAGTCAGTCAGTTCTTTTAAGTTTTCAGTTGTGATTTGAGGCCATAGGTTACGACAATGCTCTTGAATGTCATCACGAAGTTCTAGGTCGTCTAGACGTAGACGGTTCACTTCATCAACTTCTGCTGCACTGCCATCTGCTTTGTATAAACGTTGGCTGAACATACGGAAGATCTGTTCCATACAACCTTCGTGAATGCCTTCTTCACGCATCTTCTTGAACACCATAGCGATGTAAAGAGGCATAACAGGAATAGCAGAGCTTGCTTGAGTCACAACTGACTTAAGAACAGCAACGTTCGCAGTACCACCAGTTTGGCCTAGTTTCTCGTTAAGCGCTGACGCTGCACGGTCTAGATCCATCTTAGCTTTACCTAGCGCGCCATCCCAGTAGATTGGCCACGTTAGCTCAGTACCGATGTAGCTGTAAGCAACAGTCTTACAACCGTCAGCTAGAACACCCGCTTCAGAAAGTGCGTTGATCCAAAGTTCCCAATCTTCACCGCCCATTACAGTAACAGTGTCTTTGATCTCTTCTTCAGTAGCAGGCTCAACGCTTGCTTCGATGATCGCATCTTTGTTTGTATCTACCGCTGTAGATGTGTACGTTTCGCCGATAGGTTTAAGAGATGAACGAATCACTTCGCCAGTCTCTGGCATTTTACGCACTGGAGATGCCAGTGAGTACACAACCATATCGATTTGACCTAGATCTTCTTTGATCAGGTCAATTGTTTTCTGTTTAGCTTCGTTAGAGAAAGCATCGCCGTTAAGGCTTTTTGAATACAGGCCTTCTTCTTTAGCTAGCTTATCGAACGCTGCTGAGTTGTAAAAACCAGCTGTGCCCGGCTTTTTCTCAGTACCGGCTTTCTCGAAGAAAACACCGATAGTTGAAGCGCCGCCACCAAATGCAGCCGCAATACGTGAAGACAAGCCGTAGCCACTTGAAGAGCCAACAACGAGTACACGTTTAGGTGCATTTGCGATTGGGCCTTGAGCTTTTGTGTAAGCAATTTGTTCTTTTACATTAGCTTCACAACCGACTGGATGTGTTGTAGTACAGATGAATCCGCGAATTCGAGGTTTGATGATCATATTCAACTTCCTTAAAAAATCAGGTTAAGGATAAGAGTTTCGTGCGCAAATGGCATCTAATTTCTGTAAAAATGTGGTGAAAATGCAAGTGGTTGGAGCACTCAACTGATATTTGCCGACTAAGTCACCATTTGTTAACGCTTCTATTGCGACTTCTACGACAAAAACAAAAAAGGCACCTTATTAGGTGCCTTTTATCATTTCGTTATCTAAGCAACGCTATTTAGCTTAGGTTTTAACTCTTTTCGCGTCAAAGTTTCACTAAAGTCATGACTGAAGTGATCAACTTGAATCGCTGTGTAACGCAGTTTATCAGCAGCAACAATTTGGTCGACTTCTACTTGTGTCAGAACGTCAGCAGCAAGTGCTTGAGCCAGTTTGTCTGCCAACAAGCCTTTACGAGCCACTTTGCCCTCTTTCACTGCTTTGAAGATCTTACGCTCCAGAGGCTTGATGCTGTACATCGCATTGAAAGCATTCTCCATAAGGCCAACACTATCATCCTCTTCCTTGCCGATGTAGCAAAGGTGAGTCAGACGTTCACGGTGTGCGCCCGGAGTCATCAAGCTTTCTGCTAGTTGAACTGTTAGGTTATCACTCGGTTTTTCGAAGTGGTTACCAACAGGGAAAACTAGACCTTTAAGTACTTTACCAACCATCTTGTTCGGGAAGTTACGGTACGCTTCTTGTAGTGATTTAGCCGCATTGTGGAAACAGTGTTGAACCGCGTAGTGTACGTAGTCTAGGTCAGCTTGTTGGCGACCTTCGTCTTCATACTTCTTAAGTGCAGCAGAAGCCATGTATAGGTAACTTAGACCATCACCCAAACGTGCAGAGATAAGCTCTTTACGTTTCAGCTCGCCACCTAGTGTCAGCATTGCGAAATCCGCACTCACTGCAAGCGCACGGCTCAAACGAGTCAAATCTTGGTAGTAAGGCTTAGTTGGGCCGCTCATGTCGGCTTTAATGAACTTAGAGCCAGTCAGTGCTGCACCAAATGCGCCAAACGTGTTTTTAGTTGCGTGTGAGATGTGCTTGAACAACAAGCTATCAAAGTCTTTTGCACCTTGCTTCTCGTCTGGGTTCGCTGCCGCTTCCATTTCGCTCAATACGTATGGGTGACAACGTGTCGCACCTTGACCGAAGATCATCAGGTTACGAGTTAGAATGTTCGCACCTTCTACTGTGATAGCAACTGGAATACCTAGGTAAGGCGCAGCCAAGTAGTTCATTGGGCCATCTTGAATTGCACGACCTGAATGGATATCCATTGAGTCATTCAGAATAGTACGAGCCATCTCTGTCATGTGATATTTGGCGATAGCCGTTACGATACCCGGCTTCTCTTTCATATCCAGTGAAGTGGTTGTCAGTGTACGAGTCGCTTCTAATAGATACGTTAAACCACCAATACGGCCTAAACTCTCTGCAACACCTTCAAATTTACCAATCGACATACCGAACTGCTTACGAACATAAGCATATGCGCCGGTCGTTTTCGCTGTTAGGTGGCCCATCGCCGTACCAAGTGCGGGTAATGAAATACCACGACCTGCAGACAGACATTCCACCAGCATACGCCAGCCTTTACCTGCGTAATCTGCGCCACCGATTAGCCATTCCATAGGAATAAATACATCGTGACCGCGTGTTGGACCATTCATAAACGCAAGACCAAGTGGATCATGGCGCTCACCAATCACAACACCTTCGTGGTCTGCCGGGATAAGCGCACAAGTGATACCGATGTCTTCTTTGTCACCCAGTAGTTTTTCTGGATCGTGCAGTTTGAAAGCCAAACCAAGTACCGTTGCCACTGGTGCTAGCGTAATGTAACGCTTGTTCCAGTTAAGCTTGATGCCTAGTGTCTCTTTACCTTCGTGCATGCCCATACACACAGTGCCGACATCAGGGATACCACCCGCATCAGAACCTGCTTCAGGGCCTGTTAGTGCGAAACAAGGGATATCTGTACCGTCAGCTAGACGTGGAAGCCAGTAGTCTTTTTGATCTTGAGTTCCGTAGTGAGACAGTAGCTCACCAGGGCCAAGAGAGTTTGGAACCATTACCGAAACCGCGGTACTGATACTACGCGTTGCAATCTTAGTTACGATTGTAGAGTTGGCGTGCGCCGAAAATTCACGGCCGCCGTACCCTTTCGCGATAATTAGCGAGAAGAAACGCTCTTTGCGTAAAAAGTTCCATACTTCCTCAGGAAGGTCTCGGTCTTCTTTGACAATTTTGTGGTCATCGAGCATAGCGAGCAAAGTTTCAAGTTCATTGTCCATGAACGATTGCTCTTCTGCTGTCAGCTGAGGTTTTGGGTACTGGTGAAGCTTAGTGAAATCTGGTTTACCAGAAAACAGCTCTCCGTCCCACCACACGCTACCCGCTTCCATCGCTTCTTTCTCGGTGCTAGATAGGGGTGGTAGTACTTTTTTAAAGAGTTTAAAAGCTGGGTCACTTACCCATTTTTGTCTTAGAGAGCTCATAGTTCAGATCCTTTTGTTCACTATATTGTTTGTGAATATTTTGCTTTTTATTGTTTTATTCTTTTGCTGACATGCCAGCGGCCAAATATGGAATAAGAATATCGACCACTGCCTTAGCATCTATCTTTCTGTCATAGTCATTCTCTGCAATTTCTATTAGAGCTTGGCTAGATGCCATGGTGAATACACAAGTCCCTAGGGTGAAGTGCAATCGCCAAAATAACTGTTCTTGAGTGAGGTTGGGATTAGCTTTCATTACTGAGTTGGTAAACAAAGTCAGTACTTCGCTATAACGAGTAGTAATGAACCAACGCAAATGGCCTTGCACATCTGTATAGCCTCGACCGATGAGTAACATAAATCGGCTCGTACCATTTGGCCTTACATCATTGAGTGCCCTTAGTGGCTGTCTTAAAGACTCAAACACGTCACTCATAGAATACGTTTCGTTCAAATTTAAGTTCACTAGTGCATCTTGCAATGCTGGCATAAATGCTTCTAAGTAACGATTGAGTACCGCACGAACCAGAGTCTTCTTATCGCCAAAGTGGTAGTTCACTGAAGCAAGATTGACATTGGCTTTACTCGTAATCGTGCGTAAAGAGGTGTCATTAAAACCGTGCTCAGCAAATAAGCCTTCAGCCACATCTAAGATTTTGTCTTTGGTTGTACTTCTTGGTGCCATTTCAATCACTCGTATTAAACAACTGTTTGAAATATACGCTTAGAACATTTATTTAACAAGCAAGCAACATCACATTTTCACAAATTGGTCGTACCAGTTGTAAGCATTACGTTCTAAGCGATTGAATAGAGACGCGTTTAATTAAAAAGAGAAAATTAATGAATTTTTGGGGAACTGAAATGGTAATCGAGGGTCATAAATTAAGTAGAAAACAGAGTATTTAGATGTTTAACAGGCCGTCAAACTTGTTTCTCACTGTTTTCTTAATTACTGCATTTTCCTTATTAACTCCTATACTTGTATCCGCCCAAACCGCGTTGGTTTGGGCTTTTTTTTATCTAAGATCACGGTGTTTTTTTTTAGGTTAATAGTAGACACAAAAAAGCCCTCGAAACCGGAGGCTTTCATTACATTAAAGTTCAAAGCATTTCACGATCCTACTAGGCAGCATCATTTTTGATTAACTCGGCTAGCACCGAAAGATCATTGCCGAGATCAACCGAAGCTCCCATTTCCGTTGCAATACCTTCAACCACTATGGTTTGAGTATCACTGCCGCCATTGATTGGAATCGATAGTGCGATATCGTCTACATCAACAGACACTTCAATCATGCCAAGCAGCTCGGCCATTTGAGTTTCATCTTGTGGGTCTTCAAGTAGATCATTTAGGTCAATCAGATCACCGGCGCCCTCCGTATAAAGCTCAAAGTCTTTAATGATATCGGTCCCATTGTCGAGCGTAGAGTCTAGCCAAGTGAAGATGTTGTCTCCGCTATCTCCAATCAGCAGATCGTTGCCTGACTCGGCATACAAAGGTTCATTACTCGCTGCACTAATAACGTTATATTGCTGCGGTTCTTCGATATCTATGGTGACCGTCTCTACCGTGCTTTCTGCGCCATTAGAGTCGACCGCGACATAATCAAACTGCGGGTCTTCAGTTACCGCCTCGTTACCTTGGACATAGCGTAACTCCCAACTGCCCCCTGTCGATGACAACTCCATTCCAACGATCGGATTATCTGGTGATGAATAACTAAAATCATAAAGAAGTTGGCTATTTCCGGTGTCTCCGGGGTCTTTCTGATACTGCTCTGTATGCGTTGTACCATCAGCAAAGGTATAGAGTACTTCAACATAAACATTACTATTGGTGTTAAATGAACCACCCAAACCATCTAAACCAAAATCAACGACCCCTAATGGGTTATTCGTAAAATCGAGGACTAAGGTCTCCTGTTTGTTCATACCTCTACCATCGGTATCACCAATACCAAAACCGACATGAGACTGTTCACCTTGATACTGTTTCAAAGGTTTATTATTGTTGTCTTCAATCGTAACCGTAATCGTATTGCCGTTATCTAGGGTAATAAGTCTCTCGGTTGGTGACATCGCGACGCCCCAATTATAGAAACCATCAATGAGCTCTGGCATATCGTCAGAGTCACCACTGAAGCCCATTTCAAACATTTCTCCTGGCCCGGCAACGAAGCTGATATTGTTTGGAACAAACAACACACCGTTGTCGACGTCAGACTGCACAATTTCTCGCGTGATGCCATTTTCATCGGTATACAAAAGGCTGCCGTTGGTTGGCAAACTTTCTATCCGAATATTAAGTGGAACGTCGTCATGATCATCTTCTATATCTGAGATGTAATCTGGCATGCCGCCATCTTCAGAATCGAAGAGGATAGGTATAATCGCGTCCTCATCATTAACGACCGTAAAGCTGGTCGCTTCAGGTGCGTCATTGACACCATTGATTGTTATCTCGATAACATGCTCTACACCATCGATGGCGGTGACGACATATCGCTCAATAACCGTGTCGTCATCGTTCAAGTATTGAACCGCATCGTTATCAACGACATAACTCCATGCCCCTTCAGGAGTAATCGTTAACATTCCTAGTGCAAGTGCATAAGTAGATCCAACAGGGGTAAACACGCCATTAGGTTTAAATGCAGGCATGTCACTGGTGTCGACGTCAGTAACCGTTAAAGTACCAGACACCGAGAGTTCGTTGGTATCTTCATTGACATCGACGTCCTCTGTCACTTCTCCCACGTCAGAGTCACCTTCCCCAACCGTAATCTCAGATGGGTCATCGGCACCGTTGATGGTGATGGTCACTTCACTTGTGGTTCCGTCAATCGCAGTAACCGTGTAAACCTCGTTGACAAACTCATCATCATCGAGATACTGCACATCATCGTTGTCGACGACGTAAGTCCATTCGCCATCGTCGGTAATGGTCAACATACCCAACGCAATATCATTGGTCGAACCTTCAGGATTAAACGTTCCGTTAGGTTGAAAAGCCGCGACATCGTTAGCATCAACATCGGTAATCGTCAGTGTTCCCGTCGCCATCAAGTCGTTACTCTCCGGGTCAACATCGACATCTTCCGTCACCTCACCCATGTCTGAGTCACCTTCTCCGACAGTAATTTCGGATGGATCATCAGCACCATTGATGGTGATAGTTACTTCACTTGTGGTTCCGTCAATCGCAGTCACCGTGTAAACCTCGGTGACAAATTCATCGTCATCGAGATATTGCACATCGTCGTTGTCTACGACGTAAGTCCATTCGCCATCGTCGGTAATGGTCAACATACCCAACGCAGTATCATTGGTCGAACCTTCAGGATTAAACGTTCCGTTAGGTTGAAAAGCCGCCACATCATTAGCATCAACATCGGTAATCGTCAGTGTTCCCGTCGCCATCAAGTCGTTACTCTCCGGGTCAACATCGACATCTTCCGTCACCTCACCCATGTCTGAGTCACCTTCTCCTACGGTAATCTCGGACGGATCATCGGCACCGTTAATAGTAATGGTCACTTCGCTCGTGGTTCCGTCTATTGCAGTAACCGTGTAAACCTCGGTGACAAACTCATCGTCGTCAAGGTATTGCACATCATCGTTGTTGACGACGTAAGTCCATTCACTACCATCGGTAATGGTCAAAAAACCCAGAGCGGTATCATTGGTCGAACCTTCTGGGTTAAACACACCGTTTGGTTCGAAAGCAGCGACGTCGTTATCGTCGACATCGGTGATGGTTAGCGTCCCTGACGTCGCTAAGTTGTTGCTCTCTTGATCAACATCCACATCCTCAGTCACTTCTCCTGTGTCTGAATCACCTTCACCAACGGTTATGCCAGATGGATCATCGGCACCGTTAATAGTGATAGTCACTTCGCTAGTGGTACCGTCACTGGCTGTCACGGTATAAACCTCAGTAACGAATTCATCGTCATCCAAGTACTGAACATCGTCGTTGTTAACTACGTAAGTCCAAGCACCATCAGGGTCGATGCTCAATACGCCTAGCTGTGATTCGTTTGTTGAACCTACGAGGTTAAACTCACCGTCAGCTGAATAGGTAGGAGTGTCGCTGTCTACATCTGTAATTACGATCTGACCAGACGTCACTAATTGATTGGTGATCTCATCTACATCAATGTCCTCAGTCACACTGCCCGAGTCATCGGTAGCGACTGCCGCATCATCAGTACCAATGATGGTGACGGTGATGACTTGTTCGCCACCGTCGGAGGTTTGCACTGTCGTCGTATCTTGAATTTGCTCGCCATCAGCAAGTTCATCAAATGGACTGTTAGCCACGAATGTCCACGAGCCATCCTCATTAACGACAAAAGACCCGAACCCATTTTCGCCTTCCGCATCTTTGGCGATAAAGGTAACGTCCGGATCGTCAATGGTTAAAGCGCCCCCGGTTTCAATAGGCTCATCCTGTTCAAACTCAATAACGTTGGTTTCACCTGAAACAAGCGCAAGAGCAATGATATCGAAAAGAGCAATACTTTGAGTTTCGGACAGCCCTTGAGATTCAAGTCCGTCAGTTTCAAAGTTTGTTGAAGCCAGAGTTTCAGCCCCTGTACGTTCAATCCTACCGCTGTTGGTTAGACTTGAGCCTTGCTCACCTGCTGCGGCATCAAACTCTTCACCCAATTCTGTTGGATCAAACCCTTCTTCAATAGCACGTTGAACTTGAGCGATCGCATCATCAGTGTCTATCACGTTTTGCTGACCTTGGTCATCGACAAACCGTGCAGAAACGTTTGGCACGCTCTCTTCAGTTGTTTCGACAGTGACAATGACGTCGCTAGCAGCTGGTTGCTCGCCCGGAGGCAAACGTCTAACTTGGCCTTGAGCGTCGAGCACTATAACGCCGTTCGCAAGACCTAGTATACTTAGGTTGATATTTCCCATATCCATATTCCCACTTCTGCCCAGAACACACCAAACGCGGATCCAATCCCACTCTGCGCTGTGGCTATTTCCTACAATAAATTTAGTAGTGGCATTATTGATAATCAACTCACTAAAGACATGGAAATGCGATGCTTTTTAAATTAGTCAATGGCAATAGCGACTTACATTCAAAAAAAACCAACAAACTTCGCATTTTTTTGCAAATGTCCTAAGCTTCGTTTAATACCATTCACTCAATTCAACGGTAAACGTAGGTTGGGAAACGGATGAGACATTGAAAGTAGAAGGAGAGCTACTTTGAAATTGTTTAAATTATCCATCATGTGTTGCTTAGTTGCTGCAGCACCACTCGCCGCTCAAACTCTGGAACAGTCTGTGGCTATTACCTTGGCAACGAATCCAGAGATAAAAAGCATCTTCAACGAATATGCGAGCGTGAAAAAACGTAATGATGCCTCAGGAGGAGCGTACAAGCCCAGTATCGACCTTGATGCTGGTATTGGTTACGAAGGCATAAATCCTGCACCAAATAACGGCCCCGATACCGATCTAACAAGAAAGGAAGCGACGATATCCCTCACGCAATTGCTGTGGGATGGTTCCGCGACTCTGTACGACATTGATCGTACCGCCGCAGAAGCCGAGTCGGTTCGTTTACAATTGATTGCAGATGCCGAAGACAAAGCGCTGGAGGTAACACAAATCTATCTAGACGCGGTGAAAGCCACTGAGGTGTTGGCACTGTCAGAAAGTAACCTTTCAATACACAAAAAAATCTATAAAGATATTAAGAAACGAGCTAATTCTGGCATAGGTTCAACAGCGGATGTATCGCAAGTAGAAGCTAGGATTGCAAAAGCTCATGGTAACTTATTGGCTGCACAGAATAATTTAATCGATACACATACCCAATTTAGACGTGTGGTGGGTCAAGAACCCCTAGGTTTAATTTACCCAAGAGCCGATATTTCTAGAATTCCTTTGTCGTTAACAGACGCCATTGTTGATGCCTTAGACAAACACCCCGTGATCAAAATCGCGGCAGCTGATGTTGACGCTGCGCACTTCCAATACAAACAATCGAAAGGCGTGAACTACCCTACCTTCTCCATTGAGGCATCACAGTCATGGCGTGACGATGCAGGTGGCGATGAAGGCTCAAGTCAAGAAACGCTCGCGATGCTGCGAATGAGATATAACTTGTACAACGGCGGAACAGACAGTGCTAATTCTGAAGCTGCTGCTTACCAATTGAACAAAGCAAAAGATTTGAGAGATCGTGCTTATCGCCAAGTGGAAGAAGGCCTTCGCCTTTCATGGAGCGCCTTAGACCTCACGCTGCAACAAAAGAACTTCCTATCTGATCATGTTGATTCAGCTTCGGAAACCGTTATCGCATATGAAAAACAATACCGAATAGGCAAACGTACTCTTCTTGACTTGCTCAACACTGAGAACGAACTATTTGAAGCCCGTAAAGATTATCTAGATGCCCATTACTCTGAGCAGTACGCTAAATACCGAGTGATGAACGCAACAGGTTCTTTATTGAATGCTCTACTGGTTGATATTCCAGAAGAGTGGACAACGGCTATGGAGTATTAATGATGAAAGTAACGTACTTATTACTTCCCGTATTAACGATGACTTTATTTGCCTGTTCTAGCCAACAGGAAGAGGCTTACATCGAGACACCTGAAGCAGAACAGATTGCAGACCTGCAAGACGACGACAACGATGGTGTGGTAAACGCTCGTGATACCTGCCCAGGAACGCCTGAAGCGTCACAAGTCGACAATGACGGCTGTGGTGAAACGATTCGAGCAGAAGAAGTCAGACAGTTAAAAATACTCTTTGCTCATGACTCATTTGAAGTGAACCCAATATTTTCTGATCAAATCAGCACGATGGCTGAATTCCTTGAGACTTACAAAAGTGCGTCGATTGAAATACAAGGTTACGCGAGTAAAGTGGGTTCCAACGAATACAACTTAGATTTATCAAAAAGACGAGCAAACAATGTTCAAGACGAGTTACTGTCGAATGGTATAGAACCAGAGCGCGTGAGAATTGTTGGCTATGGTGAAGAACGCTTAGAAAACGATGGTGACGATCCTACTTCACACGCACTGAATCGTAAGGTAACCGCGACCGTAGTTGGGTTAAGTGAGCAGATCGTTGAAGAGTGGACCATTTTTACCACACTAGAAAAGTAACGTGACATCATCACTGAAAGCGCAAGATGTAAGGTAAATTCGCTTACAAATACAGCTTAGCTTCAAGATCAATAAAGCCGTGATAGGGTTACCCATCACGGCTTTTTGTTCTTTGTCGTCACATGAATCGTAAAGGTGATTCTGTGACTCTTCTTGCTACTCAGAAATTGACTTGTTACTCAGTGAGTAGGCTCCCTCTTAAGCGAACCTACTACCGATTATGCTTTTACCTACCAATTATAGCTTTACTTCTTGATGCTTAGTTTTCGGTAGAGAAATACTTAGCAGGAAGTAACCTAAGATAGCTGCGGTCGTTGAGCCCATCAGGATACCTAATCGAGCAAGCGTATCAAAATCTGCGTTCGTTGGACCAAATGCTAGCGATGAAATAAAGATAGACATCGTAAAGCCAATACCACACAACACAGATACCGCGAAGATGTTCATGAAGTTCACACCTTCAGGAAGCTTAGCGATGCCCGTTTTCACAGCACCCCAGCTGAATAGGAAGATACCCAGAGGCTTACCAACCAATAGACCCATAGCAATACCAAGAGGTAGCATGCCTGTAAGGTTTGAAATTGAGATGCCTTCTAGTGAGATACCTGCGTTTGCAAATGCGAAGATTGGCAAAATTGCAAAAGCGACGTATGGGTGCAGAGCATGTTCTAGATGTTTCAGCGGAGAACGCTCTCCTTTATTGCCTTTCAGTGGGATAGCAAAACCAATGACTACACCAGCCAATGTTGCGTGAACACCTGACTTCAATACTGCGAACCACAGAATTGCACCAACAATAAGGTAAACACTCAGCTTAGTTACATGCTTGTTGTTTAGCATGAACAGCACACCAGTTGCAATGAAGCCAACCGTTAGTGCAAGCGTCGATAGATCACCTGAGTAGAACAGTGCAATGATAACAACAACCCCTAGATCATCGATAATTGCCAACGCTAGTAGGAATACCTTCAAGCTTACCGGTACACGGTTACCAAGAAGAGCCATGATGCCCAATGCGAAAGCGATATCAGTTGCCGCTGGGATAGCCCAACCTTGAAGCGCTTCAGGGTTACTTGAATTGAATAGCACGTAAATAAGTGCAGGAGCTAGCATACCACCCACCGCTGCGATAGCTGGGAAGATTGCTGTCTCTTTAGACTTTAATGCGCCTTCTAACAGTTCGCGCTTAACTTCTAAGCCAATTAGAAGGAAGAAGACAGCCATTAAGCCATCGTTAATCCAGTGTGATACAGACATACCAAGAACATAGCTGTGCAGTACCCCTTGGTACATTTCGTTCAATGGTGAGTTTGCTACAAACATTGCGATCGCCGCAGCGATGACTAGTATGATGCCGCCAGCAGATTCCAATTTAAAGAAGTCACGGATGACGTCGGTCATGATTTCGCCCTTATATTTATTATTTAAATAAACGAATAACAAAGAATAACCACGAGTTTATATCCAAGCTCTATCGATAGATAATCACTTCTTCGGATGTTTAACTTCGGTTTTTCCTACAAATACTAAACAATACGTCGTATATTCCATAATATTGTTATGCACCATGAATTAAGTATAGATGAGTTCACCAAGGCTGTATGCACAAATAATTCGAGGGTTGTCGGAATATCAAACATAAAAAAAGGCTATCAAATGATAGCCTTAGGTGTTTTTTAGTAGCCAGTTAACTGCATAAAGCCTGTTGCTTCATGGCTTCCGCTCGCCATAATTGGCCCTTCCCAATAGGGTATGACAAAAGGCAGCCACATATCCCTACGTTTGATACGCGTAGTGAGATTGATATCGTGTTGTGGCACGTTAATAATCCATTGGAGCGGCATTCTTCTGCCATTCATTAGCGTCGTATTCTGTAATGGCTTGATAGAAATGTCGGAGTCCGTTAGCTGATACACTTTGCCAGAACGAGTTGCTAATGTTCCAAAAACATAAGGCAATTGTTGATTGTGGCGATAGCGGTTAATGCTCAGTGCAGTACCGTCATCGAGATTAAACACGAACCAATCCCAGCCTTGCTGACCGAATCCGAGTAAACCACTGCCCCACTCTTTATGCACCCACGCAGTACCTTCGACTTCTTTCGTTACACCGTCGAGATTCAAAACCCCACTCAAAGATAAAAACGGAGCGCTGAAGTTATAAGACGCGACAGGCAATAAGTCGTGCTTTTTCTGATAGCCGTTATCGCCGTTGAGCACGTATGGCCCTTTCGCAATAGTGTCGAGTTCAAGGCCAAACGTATCGGTTTGTACTTGAAGGCGACCTGGAAACGGTGTGTTACCCAGAGCACGCCAGTTCCAGTTATCAATCCAAATTCTAAATGGATGACTGGTCATACCCGCCTGTCCAATGCCGCCACGCGCCAAACGCTGCTCTTTCCAAACCTTAGATTCAGATGAAATCACAACATTTGAAATATAAGCCTGTGGGCTTTGCCACCCCCGAGTTTCTCTCTCGTCAGTTGCTATACGAAAGAAGCTCCACTGTACCGAGTACTTTTTCCCATCATCCCCTTTTAGAGACGCAAAATAATGCCACCACTCATGCTGGAATTCTGGGTGGAACTGGAAATCACGAGGCAACGAAACGCCTCGGTCTGGCAATACAGGTTCAAACACATTGAAGTGCTCACTGACAAGTACTGAATTAACCTCATTCTCGCCCTTATCGCCAACATCGACAAAATAGGAATAGTAAGCCCAGACACCTAAAATAGTGCCAAAGAAACCAATCAGTAATAGAGCAGAAACAAATCGGTGTCTGAGTTTTTTTGAGCCATTTCGTTGAAGCATATTAAAGCGCATCCCTCAGTGATTTCATCGGTGTGTTCCGAATCATTCTCATCACTGGCAATGCACCAGCTAACATTAATGCTGCCATAGCCCACGCAAATGTCTGCAAATAGTCCCAAGGAATCACTTGTAATTCGAGTGACCACCCAAAAGACTGCTTAATGACAATATCGACGATCAAGCTGGCTAACGCCAATCCGAGCGGGATAGCAATCAAGGAAGAAATAAGTCCGAACACAAACAACTGCAAGCTGCCTGTAAAAATCAGCTCTTTTGCCGAGACCCCTAAGCAACGTTGCAATGAAATATGCCTTTGTCGAGACACTTCACCCGCAACCGTCGCGAAAAAGATGCCGAAGACCGCGATGACCAAAGTGATGTTACCCAATGTATCAGCTATCGCGAATGTTCTATCAAACACTCTCATCGCCTGACTGTGAATATTGTTATTATCAAAAATACGCTCAGATCCAAGCCTGAATACGCTTTCCAATCGACTTCGAAGTCCTACGGAATTGACATCATCTTTGAGTATGACGCCTAGACCGATATTTCCGCGTCCAGCAAACCCAGATAGCCAGTTTCGATGTGACATCATGACTTGATGGTAAGGGTTGCCATAATCGTAATAAACACCAACAACCTGCCAACCAGAGCCAAGACTGTCATAAAGGTCTATATAGTCGCCTGGGCGAATCCCTAACTTGAGAGACATCGATTCACTGATCAACACACCTTTCGAATGATGCAGGTGGTACCAGTAATTCGGAATACCTAACTTGATCGTCAGCGCTTCTAATTCGCCTTCAGAAGGACCAGTACTGACCACCTGGGTACTTCCGACAGGGGAAGCGACATCTTTCTCCCAACGCCACCAAACTGAATCGACTTCAGGCTGTTCTGACAGCCAATTACTCATACGTGCAGCGGCGTTGTTGGTTGGGTAAATGTAAAGGTCTGCAGCCAAACGCTGTGTTAGCCATTTATCGGTGGTATCCCTAAAGCTACCCACCATGGTTTCTACACCAATATTCGCTGTTAACGCTAGCATGAACGCCATTGTCGCCACACCACGATAACTCATGCTTGAAGCGGCATCCGCAAAGAACCAGCGAGCACGAACCCAACGCAGTGAATAAGACAAACTGTTGAACAGCTTCCACATCAAGAAAGGCGTAAACAAAGCCACACTGACGAGCATCAGGGCAATAATCGCAAAACCAGATTCTTGCGTTTGTGGGGCTTGATACACAGCGACAGCTGCAACCAAGAAACCACAACCAATCAATGCTTGCCAAGTAAACTCAGTGCCAGCAAAACGCATCAAAGATAAACGAGATGACAAACGAATCGGTTGCGACCTCAGCAAACGAACCAATGGCCATGCACACGCTAGGAATGCACCAAGCAACGCCATTAATAAGCTATAACCACTCCAACGCCAACTCCAGCTAAGGGTTAAGCCCACATTCGCATCGTAAAGATCACCTAAACTCGAAGAAACGGCAGGTAACAGTTGGTTTGCCAACATGACACCGAATACATTGCCGCAGATCCAGCTCAGTAAAACCAATAACAATAACTCTAAGCAAAGCGCTTTAGTCAGTTGCCAACCAGACACACCTGTTTGTCTCAAGATTCCGACGAGTGGTTGTCGCTGAATGAAAGACAGCGACATCGCTTGGTAGAAAATAAACAAGCCAACGACAAACGACAGCATGCCCATCGCTTTTAGATTTAAGTGAAAAGCGCTAGTCAATGACTCAAGCTCAGCTTTAGAGCTGCGAGAGATTGTCAAACCATTGGGCAACATGTTTTTAAGACGTTCAAACTTCTCAGGAGACATGTCTGAACACGCAATCACGGAAAGCCCTGCACTGCGTTTAAGCATTCGGAGCAAAGATATATCCGCAATCAACCTTGTACCATTAATCAGGTTATTTTGGTCAACTACCACAGGACCTAGCTCTGAACCATCCATCAGTGGAATGTAGTCCCCATCCTTCCATTCCATATGTTCAGCAAGATCATCACTCACTAGGATCGGATATGGTGGTTTCATGAGATCTAACGTGGTGAGTTCTTTTAGGGCAGCACCAGGCTGAAGCTGAAGCATAGAAACAGGGTCTATGCCAATAAGCATAAAGTTTGCACCATTTTCATCAGTGATACTATGGTGGTCAAAAGGAGAACACTGCTGAAAGCCTTCACGACGAAGCTGAATGTAAAAACCTTGCGGGATTTTATTCGCGTTATGTTTTGGTCGAATACGGTAAGGAAGAGGATTCGAAAAGAGTTTTTCGCCATGCGTATAACTTTGCTTGGCGTGTTGGTTGATAGCGGTAACACCAACCAAAAGTGATACGCCTAGGGTTAAACCAAGCCATACCAAGATAATCTGAAGTGGGTAACGTCGATAGTGACCAAGTAGCGCTTTAACTACGGGCCATAACATGCAGTTGCCCTCCTTGTAGGCGAATTCTGCCATCCATATGCAATGCAACTTTCTCACTGTGTGTCACCAGCAATAATGTACATTCTAATTGGCGGGCCAAAGAGGTCAGCAAACGCATCACCGCTTCCGCATTGCGCTCATCAAGGCTTCCCGTTGGTTCATCGGCCAACAAAATTTTCGGTTCCATATACAAGGCACGAGCAATCGCAGCACGTTGTTGCTGGCCACCAGACGCTTCTTCAGGGTAACGACCAAGCAAAGGCATCAGGTCTAAAGCAGAAAGAATCTGTCTCCAGAGCCCCTTATCTTCAGGTAAACCTTTTAACTGGCGGCAAAAACGGATGTTGTCGGCAATGTTAAGCGTTGGTAGCAAGTTGAATTGCTGGAAGATATGACCGATGTTGTTTCTACGATAAGCGGTGCGGTCACGCTCGGTCGAGTCGTGCATATCGAAGTGAGGGAAAGCGATTTCACCTGAATCGGCGAGGTCTAAACCCGCGATAAGATTCAGCAAAGTACTCTTACCAGAGCCACTTTCTCCCATTAATGCCAGCTGATCACCTTGGTTTAATGTTAATTCAGCACCTTGCAAAACAGGGTGAAACTCCCCCCCATCGACATAGCCTTTACACAGGTCTGACAGCTTTAACATTAAACAGCTCACATTAGTTAGAATTTGGAATGAGAATCTACACTAATTCCCTGTTAGGAGGAAGTATTTTGAAAGATAGATCACACACCAACGATAAAGTGATGGGGTTGATGCGCTCTACTTCAATTTCCTATCAAGTTTTTAATCCATTTTCTTGTTTTCATGCGATAGAGCGACCCACCCCACTTAAGTACTTCTTCAGTGAGGAAAAGTAGATATATCCACTCAGGTGGAAACTTCAGATAGATAGCAGCAATCGCGGCGAGCGGAATACCGATCACCCATTGGGCAATCAGGTCTTGATAAAGGCAGAACTTCACATCACCGCCCGCTCTCAACACACCAACAATGACAGTCAGCGGTACCGATCGGATAACAATACCCACGCTTAAAATTAGAATGAACTTTTCTGAGAGGGCTCTGGTTTCTTCCGTCAGTGCACTAAAAGCATTCAGTATTGGCGTTTGTACGAAGTAAAGAAAAATCGCGACCACGATACTGGTCAAGAAACACAAAATCGTTAAGCCTAACGCTTGGTAATAAACCGCTTCATTATTCTTTGCGCCAAGTTGATTACCCACCAGAACGGCTGCCGCATTCGAAAGGCCAATCAGTAAACTCAGTGAGATAGATTCAACCGGCGTCATCACTGACAGTGCTGCCAGTCCTTGAACGCCCGATTGCCCCATGATCGCGTGGTAAGCAAATAAGCCACCTGCCCACGCCAAAAAGTTAAACGTCGTCGGCAGCGATAACTTTAAGAAGCGAACCACTTTTTCAATCGAAGCTGCTGCTTTTATATCGCATAACTTGAAAGCCAAGAGATGCTTTGAACAATAAAGATAGCCAAACAAGGTCGCCACTTCGATTGCACCACTCAACACTGTCGCAATCGCTGCGCCTTTGATTCCAAGTGCAGGAAAGCCTAAGTTACCGAAGATCAGCACCCAGTTTAAGAACACGTTAGACAGGATACCGATACCGCTGAAGAAGGTGCTTAGCCCGGGTTTGTGCATCGCTCTCAAACCTACAGCCATACTGCTAACGCACGATACAGCTAGCATGCTAAGCGAGGTGATAACAATATATTCAACACCAAGGTTGATCACTTCTTGGGAGTCAGTCGTCACACCCATGATTTGTGCGGGAAATGAAACGAAGAAAACAATAGTTAGTAATGCAAACAGTGTTGAAACCAGCCAAGTCAACGCCGCACTTTCTCTGACGCCTTGCTTGTTACCTGCTCCCCAATATTGCGCAGTCAATAACGCACCACCCGTGGTGACACCCACCAGCATAATGGTCGTGACAAACATTGCACGGCTCGCAACCCCCACTGCCGCAATGTCTGCTTCCCCAAGCTGACCTAACATCAACACATCGACTAAGCCTCGGCTTGAAAACATAATGCTCTGCAAAGCAATAGGCAAAGCAATCGCAATAAGCCTACGAACAAAATCACCTCGAGTGTGATGAATAATTGAAGAGAGCAACATAGAGATACCTAAACGGAACGTATTGATGAATAAAGATAAATATCGCGCTATTATATCAATGTTCGGTTTTTAACCACAGATATAAATGGAGTAACAATGAAGAAAGTACTGGTTTTAGGCGCTTCTGGATATGTTGGTTCGCAGCTCCTCCCTCTCCTGCTTGAGCAAGGCTATCAAGTCACAGCTGCAGCAAGGCATATCGACTATTTAAAAGCACGAACAGAGCCTCACGACAACTTGTCACTTGAATACCTTGATCTCGCAGATCAAGCTGCGACACAAGCGCTCGTCCCTGACTTTGACCTTATTTTCTTTCTTGTACATGGAATGGCTGAAGGCCATGATTTCATTGATTACGAACTCAACTTGGCTCGTAACTTTGTTTCGGCTCTTGGGCCAAAAAACCAACACGTCATCTACCTCAGTTCGCTTCAGCCACAAACGGGTGATTCAGAGCATCTTCAAGCGAGAAAACAAACCGGACAACTGCTTCGTAAAGGACCAGTACCGGTGACCGAACTTCAAGCAGGCGTGATCATTGGCCCCGGCTCTGCGGCGTTCGAGATCATGCGAGACTTCGTGTACAACTTGCCTATTATGATTGCGCCAAAATGGGTCGACTCTAAAGCCAACCCTATTGCCTTGCAGAACCTGAACCACTATCTACTAAAACTCGCACAAGACACGCCTAGCGAAAGCCAAACTTTCGAGGTTGGCGGGCCAGATATTGTCTCTTATCGAAATCAATTTGCTCACATTGCCAAAACAGCCGATCGTCCACTCAGGCTGTGGGCGACATCGCTACTCACACCGCAAATTGCGTCTTATTGGCTAGGCGTGGTGACTTCTGTTCCGTCCAACATAGGCAGAGCGCTTCTCGCGGGCTTAAAGCATGACTTTATTGCCAGTTCGACCATCATTAGAGAAAAGTACCCTCAGAAACTTATCTCATTCGACAGCATGGTTGAGCAAGCGATTCATTCTGAAGGCAACTTCGTAAAAAGTAATGTTTGGGGCTTTGACAAAACCGCCTTCAAGCGCTGGCAAGCTGGGTATGGCTATTACCCGAAGAAAACAGGGGCAAGTATCACCTCAAGCGCATCCTTAGATTCCCTCTGGCACGTTGCTCAGCAAATAGGAAGTCCGAAGCAAGGTTACTTCTTTGCTAATGCTCTATGGCGCACACGCGAATGGTTAGATCTTCTCTTTGGCGGTGGTGTGCCGGTTAGACAAATGCCTGAAGGACCGACCCTAAAAGTCGGTGATAAAATCGATTCGTGGAAAGTCATTCGTTGTGAAGAAAACCAGTTTTTATCTCTGCTTTTCGGCATGAAAGGCCCGGGGTTGGGGCGACTCGAGATTACCGTCTCTGACCACGGTGATTCACGTGAACTAAACATCTCGGCTTGGTGGCATCCAAAAGGCTTTTTAGGCTTACTGTATTGGTTCGCGATGATGCCAGCTCACCTGTTTATCTTTAAAGGCATGGTGAAGGCGATTGAGAAGCAGGCTAAAGAGCAGATGAAGGATTAAAGCAGATTCGAGATCCGGCAACGAGATACGAAGAAATTAAGAGCTATAGATGAGACTCCCTCCACAGCTTCTTGCTAGAAAAAGACCGCCATTTAGGCCAACACCTATCATTTAAGGTGTTTAGATCGCACAGTGTAGCGAGTCTTACTA
>NZ_JBFSUD010000031.1:0-54686 GCF_041467175.1 Vibrio sp. 10N.247.310.24 | reverse complement strand
GACAGCTCGGAAGGATCCTTCAACCGATCACTTTGGCTTTAACTGATCGGCATTAGCCCTGAGGCTCCCTTTTTTTGTTTCGATTTTCACTCTAAAACGGCTTGAATTTCGTTAAGTAGAACATTATACAGCACGTTATTTAAGCGATGCTTTCAATGAAAAACCTAAAATGGATACCAGAATAATTGTGGTTCTAAAACACGCTTTACGATCGCTAACACAACGATAAAGGCGATAACCATTAGCCAAACATAATCGATACGTTTCAAAGGCGCATAGCTATACCAAGTCCGTGACTTATGTCTGCCAAAACCTCGTAACGTCATTGCGTTTGAAATCTCGTCTGCACGGTCTAAGCTAGAAAAAATGAGCGGACCTAGAACCTTAGCAACGTTTTTGATGCGAGTGAGTAAAGGTGCTTTCTTCGATAGTTCAACGCCACGAGCCTGTTGCGCGTGCATGATATTGATGAAGTCTTTTTTAACTTCAGGTAAATAACGCAGTGTTAAGCTGACCGCGTAGGCGATTTTGTATGGAACGCCAATACGGTTGAGGCTTGCGGCAAACTCGGTCGGGTGCGTGGTAAAGACGAATATTAACGCTATCGGGAACATGCTCATGTATTTGAGCGTGACAGTGATTAAATAAAACAGAGTCTCTTGGCTCAACGAGTAGTTACTCGGCAGTGTCAGCAATAGAGTCTCGCTGCCGATGAGCTCTGTACCTTGCTGTGGAGCAAGCAGATACATGAACAAAGCATTTAGGCTTAATACACTCACCGTTCCCAATAACAAAGGCTTATAAACGCGCACAGGCACATTGGTGAGCTTTAGCAGGAATAAACCAGTCACAATAAGCAACGCGATCAATCTCAGGTCGAACGTAGTTAAAACCACAGTGACCCAAGCGAGAAAAAGTACAAATTTAGTGATGCCGTTCAGTGCGTGTAACGGTGATTTGGTATCAATGTAATTGATGCCAAATTTTACTTTTGATGCATTCATAGCGAGCTTCTCTCGTCGTCGATGAAGTACTGCATAAAAGCGTTGGTGTCGTCGATTTTCATTATAGTCGCAAGTTCATAAATGCTGGTAGTACAAAGGTTCGCACGTTCTAAAAGCGATGGCTGACTAAACACTTCCGTCATGGCTGCATTAGCAATTAACTTACTGTCTGCGATTACGATCGAACGTGTGGTGTATTCTAGAACCAAGTGCATGTCGTGTGAGATGATCACAACAGTAATGCCCAAATCTCGGTTAAGCTTTTGGATGAATGCCAGCATCGATGTGTAGTTACGGTAGTCTTGGCCTGCTGTTGGCTCATCTAAGATGAGGAGTTCAGGCTCCAACACTAAGATAGACGCGATCGTTACACGCTTTTTCTGACCATAGCTCAGAGCTTCAATGGGCCAGTGGCGGAACTTACTTAACCCGCAAAGCTCAAGAACGTTCTCTACTTTTTCTGTGATCAGTTGTTCTGCAATACCTCGGTTACGAAGACCAAAAGCAATCTCATCAAAAATCATATGATGTGAGATCATATGATTCGGGTTCTGCATCACCACACCGACTTTCTGGCTTCTTTCAAAGATGGAAAGTTCAGATAAGTCTTGACCATTTAGATAGGAAGAACCTGAATCAGCATCTATCACACCCATGATGAGTTTGGTGATAGTGGATTTACCCGAACCGTTCTTGCCCAAAATCGAGACAAACTCACCCTTACCAATTTTGAAACTCACATCTTCGAGTGCATTTTTTTCGCCGTCGTAAGAATAAGTTAAGCCATGAACTTCGAGTAAAGGCTGGTACTGTTTCTCTGCTACCGGTGCCGGGCGCTCAGCAAACCAAGCTTGAACTGCTGGGCGGAATCTTTTGTAATCCAAAGCTTTGAGGTTTGAAAGTTTATCTTCGTTAGTCAGAGGGGCTTTCGCTGCTTTAAGTGCAGATAAGTAGAGAGGTTCACGAATACCGTGCGTCTTAAGTAACTTGGACGCTAAGATGTCATCCGGAGTCATATCCGCGACTATTTCACCGCGCTCCATTAAGATTACACGATCGATATCTCGATGTAGAACATCCTCAAGGCGATGCTCGATAATCACGATAGTCTTGTTGGTTTCTTTATGAAGTTGGTCGATGATCTCAATCGTTGCTTTGCCCGTTTTAGGATCAAGGCTTGCTAAAGGCTCATCAAACAGCAAGATATCGACATCATCGACTAAAATACCCGCTAACGATACTCGCTGTTTTTGACCACCTGAAAGGTCATGAGGAGAGCGCTCAAGCATATCCGCTAGGTCGACCATTTTTGCTGTCGATTTAACTAACGGGTACATATCAATGTTCGACATCAACTGGTTTTCTAATGCGAACGCGATATCTTCACCGATACTTAACCCCACAAATTGGCTGTCAGTATCTTGCAATACTGTGCCGACTTGCTCGGTATAGTCGTGCATTGAAAACTCAGACACATTCTTGCCGTTGATCTCTAAAGAACCAGATACCTCACCTTTAATTGCATGAGGTATCAGACCATTGAGACACTGACCTAGCGTAGATTTACCACTACCACTTGGTCCAATAATGACGATTTTCTCTCCTTTCTCTATCCTTAGATTGATATTTTTTAGCGTCGGTTTATCCAGCGACTCATATCTAAAAGAGAAGTTCGAAAATGCTATAGTCATTAGCGTTTATGCCTCGGTCAGGTTACGGCTTTGTTTGTTACGTTTAGCGACTGATTTTAGGATCAGGAAGCCAACCACTGCGATAAGAATAGTGTTGCCCGCAGCGATGATAGACAGTTGAGTGAAGACTTTAGTAAACGGTTCTGCGTATAGGATGGTGTCTAGGAACGCGGAGCTACCATAACCCACAACGTTACCCGCAAGGGCAAGTACCACGAACAGTGCAAAATCTTTCATTGGCAGTTCACCTTGTTGAAGGCGATTCTTAGTCATCATTGGGAATAAGCCGATAACCATACCGACAATACCTGAGCCTAATACCCAAGTTAACCATACCCCCCAACCTGCGAACAAATCCGTTACCCAGTGACCGATAAAGCCAACCAAGAAGCCAACAATAGGGCCAAACAAAACAGAAAACAGTGCTAGGACTGCCATTGCTGGTTTCAATGTCGTGTTAGCAAACACTGGGACACCAAACATAGGTAAACCACCAATGCCGTACAGTGCCGCGCCAATAGCAATAACGACGACTGTTTTAGCTGAAAAGTTCATAGATAACCTCGAATACTGAAAATAAAGCATAATATTCGCCATTATTAATATGCGTCTCAATGAGAACGTTTTTTGGGCAAATATAAAAAATAAGGCGCGCATTATACAGTAGAACCCTTCCATAAGGGAAGGTAAGTGTCTAGATGTCTAAAATTCCATCTAGACGCATTAATATCATGTAAAAAGCGCAATTTTACGGTTAATCAAGCAACAAAAAAGCCAGAACGAGTCTGGCTTTTTGATTCATATTAACAATGTGTTAAGCGGGGTCGTCGTATATCTACGACCGTTTAGTGGTCTAGCTCTAGTTAGTGGTCTAGATACGGTTAGTGGTCTAGATACAAATAATTTTGCCAACTCTTCATGCGAATAAGCACTTTACGCATGATAGATACGTGAGTGAAGCTGTCAGAATAAACGGCCACTTCGACGGCAGTACCCATAGGCAAATGGTACTCAGACAGATCATCAGTGATGGTCAGCTTAACAAATACACGGCCGCTAGTGCGCAGTGCGTCAGTACCTAGAAGTGTGCCTCGAGCTTGAAATTGACTTTCACCAATGGCTGGGATCACTTCATCAATGCGTCCTTTAAACACTTTTCCTGGTAGTGCTCTAAATAGAAACTCAGCTTCGTAGCCAGGTTGCAGTCGTTGTAGTGAGTTTTGTCTAAAGGCTGCGGTATAGAATTGCGCCTCAGTGTGAACAAAGGTCATCACCGGCGCTAATGGTAGTGGTACAGCCATTACACCAGGACGAAGAGCGAGTTGAGTTACGTAGCCATCGGTTGGTGCTCTTACTACCGTTTGGTCAAGATTGAATTCAGCTTTACGTAAATCAGCAAGTAAGCCTGCAACCGCTGTATTCTCACCGCCAATCTCAGAGTTAAGTGCGATCTGAGCTTGTTGTTGGTTTGCTTCGGCTACTTTCACTGCTGCTTCTGTGGCTTTGTATGCCTGTCGACGAGTATCGAGCTGTTGCTCTGTAAATGCGCCACTTTCGAAGCCTCGCTTGTATCGAGAGAATTCACGTTGTGCTTTATCTCTTTCTGCAATGGCTTTTATTTTGGCTGCTTCGGCTTCTCCAACTTGCGACTCTAGAC
Organism: Vibrio sp. 10N.247.310.24; assembly: GCF_041467175.1. Taxonomy (NCBI): domain Bacteria; kingdom Pseudomonadati; phylum Pseudomonadota; class Gammaproteobacteria; order Vibrionales; family Vibrionaceae; genus Vibrio; species Vibrio sp. 10N.247.310.24. The sequence continues at coordinate 50,334 of NZ_JBFSUD010000031.1, read as the reverse complement.
CTAAGGCACCTTGACTCGCTTCTTTTACTTTGGCTTGCAGCTTAGCAACTTCAGCTTCAAAAGGAATCGGGTCTATTTTGAAAAGGATATCCCCTTGCTTGAGAGGCTTATTTGCTTCAACCGGAACCTCGATGACTTTGCCTCGAACCCCTGAAACAATCGGTGTCGTTGAGTAAACTTGATTACCGATTTGTGTGAAAGGGTGGTTGTAGTTCATTAATAGAATCAAAGTACCGATGAGGACAACACCACCCAGTACGGCTGTTGGGACGGTCCATTTGTTTAGTGGGATTTTGAATACTTTGAAAATCGTAATACAAAGCGCCGCGTAGGTCATTATCAGCAGTAAATCCATTACTTAGCCTCCTGATCTTGAACGTTGTTTGTCTGTTTCTCTGTGCTGTTTTGCTCAGTGCCCGCTTGCTTTAGCTGTGCGATTTCGCTCTGAAGTGCACTCACTTGGTCGATGAGAGTGTCGACTCGGTGATGAATATCATGTTGTTCTTCTTCAAGCTTAGCGAAGCCCCAGCCACGATCTTTGCGCCACAACGTAGCCCAAATCCAAAGGAATGGCCAAATAGTGTGTAAAGTGAATAGGCTAACCCAGCCTGAGACATGAATAGCATCTTGATGAGGGTGATTGCGTTCTTTCGCAATTTCATAGGGAATATCGTGAATAACGATGATGCCGTAAAAGATAACTAATGCTACGAAAATCAGTAGACCGAGTGCAAAGTAGTCTAAAAACATAACAGATCCTTGTAATGTTAGATGTTAGTTACAAATATACTACGCTATCATCCAAGTAATTGTTATAAAAATGATTTACCAATCTGAAAATAATATGTTGCTGCTAATAATGAGAATAAAATCACTGATGGATCTTATAAAATCCAATTGAACTTGAATAGGTTGTTTCGTATTTCTTGCTGACAAGATGACAGTTCTGATTCAAACGATGCGCATAGCCATAATCATAACAACAAAAAATAAAGGATAAATGCGGATGTATATAGGTGAATTAGCGGCCATTGGCGCTGCGATGGTGTGGGCGTGTGCGACATGGATTTATGGGCAGTTTGGGCATCGCTTCTCTGCGATGCAGTTGAACATTGTTAAGGGGGTTGTAGCCTCTGGCATGATGCTGTTGGTCATGCCGTTAATACCAATGCCTGAATTCGAACTGAGTGCTAACCATTTTGGGATCTTGGCGATCTCGGGAGTCATTGGTATCGCAGTTGGTGACAGTGCTTATTTTGCGGCATTAAAAAGAATTGGTGCCAATAAGACCTTGTTGCTGGAATCTCTGGCTCCACCTCTTTCTGGTGTTTTGGCATTAATGTTTCTTGGCGCGGCACTCACTTTGCAAAGTTGGCTCGGTGTTGTGATAACAACCTTAGCGGTGACCTTTGTGGTCTTTCAGCCGTCGAAATCAGCGAACGGTAATGATATTTCTAATGACAAAGCACAGTGGGGTGGCATTGGATATGGGCTTATGGCAAGTGTTTGTCAGGCGTCGGGTGTGGTGATTTCCCACTACGCATTGGTGGCGGGTGACATTCCACCATTGTTAGGTGCTTTGATTCGCCTGACGATTGGCGTGTTTGCCGTAATGCTGATTATCCCTTTCGTTGAAAAGAAGCCGTACTCGTCGATAAAAAGAGATTTATGGGCAATGACCAAGCTCGATAAACTTTGGTTATTAGGGGCAATCTTTGTCGGGACGTTTCTCGCTCTATGGCTTCAGCAAGTGGCGTTGAAAAATGCTAACCCTGCGATTGCTCAAACATTAATAGCGACCAGCCCGGTCTTTATTTTGGTGATTTATGCGATTAGAGGAGAGAAGGTGTCAAAGCAAAGTATCATCGGGACACTTGCCGCATTAGGTGGAATTTCTTTGTTCTTTTATCAATAAGAGGCGGGCTTAGCTACAGAGCTACAGAGCTACAGAGCTACAGACCTACAGAACTAAAGACCCACAGACAGACGTGTTACTACTCTGTACACACTTGATTACGGCCGTTGGCTTTAGCTCGGTATAGGGCTTTGTCTGCACGATAGAAGGTACGCTGAGTATTTTCTCTATCGCGATGCAAAGTGATACCGATACTAACGGTTAAACCGCGCTCGCCGAGTATTTCATGCCACCCAAATTGGAAGATACGCTCTCGATAATTTTCAGAGTGCATTTCTGCTTTCGCAAGGTCAGTATTCTCAAGGATGACGAGGAACTCTTCTCCGCCAAACCTGACACATGACGCGCCTCTAAACTTAAAGTATGAACGCAGTTCTTGAGAAACGCTGACGATCGCTTTATCACCCACTAAGTGGCTCAGTTCATCATTGATTGACTTAAAGTGGTCGATATCGATAACCATTAATGCGAAAGGCGTTTCGTGTAGCAGTAGATCTTTCAGTTTCACATCTAACCAGCGACGGTTGTTTAACCCGGTCAGTGGATCGGTGAAAACATCTTGTTGTAGCTGAGCAACTGTATTTTTATGTTGCTCTGTTGTCTCTTTAAGCTCTTTGTTCTCTTGTTCGGAGAGAATGAGTTTAAGTTGTAATTCAAACCGAGATAGACGGCGCAGTTGGCTTGCACCGAGTTCGCTGATCGGGATCTGCTTCATCAGATCCGTTTCAATTCGGTAGCCTTTCTTCTCGTAGCTCAGCGCTTCTTCAAAACGACCTTGATTCAAACACACATCACTTAGAGAATCATAGAAGCGCTTCGCAAGCACAGGTGACGAGCCGGGCTTCACACGTTTGTGGGTGCTCGACAAGATCATACTTGCATAGTCTTGCTTTCCGGTCGCACTCAAGCAATGTGCTAACTCTAGACGAGTCATGGTCGCGAGCCAACTTGCTTGAGTACTGTTGGCTGGATATTGAATTTTTGACAGACAACGAAGCGCTTCATGGTGCTTTTTCTTAGCACGGAGCACTTTTGCTTGATACAACAGTATCTGAGCTGTGAGTAGCTTATCACTCACTAAAATGCTCAGTTCTTCGCATTCGTTCAGTAAGTCGCTGGCCGCCGTTATTCGGTTGAGCAGTAGCAGACTTGCTACCATATAAAGCTTGAATTTCAGACGAAGTGATCGACTGCTTATCGCGTGATCTATGCTATTGATTTTTTGGTAGTAGCGAAGAGCTCTGCTGTGGTCTCCGTAAGCGTCACACAGGTTCCCCATACCTAAGATAGCCATTACATATTCATCGATATGTCCGTGCTCAACGGCGATTGTCGATGAGCTGACGAATTCATTCAGTGCCGACGTGTAATCACCAATTTCAACCAAGCGATTACTTAAGCTGGTCTTTACAGTAAGAATATCTTCTATATCTGTAGGAAGGTGGAGTAGGTCGAGTGCCAGTTTTAATTCATCAATACTGGTTTGATTTTGTTGTAACTCGGCGCGGTACTCAGAGCTGATGATGTAACAGTGTGCTTGTTCTGTTTGTGTCGTCGAAACGTGTTGGCGAATATGATTCCAGAATATGATCGCCTCTTCACCCGATACCGATGAAGGATCTAGACCTGCATCTGTAATCTTGCTTAATAGGGTTTCCATCATTCTGTTACCTCAGCATCGTCTTCTTCTAGTTGTTCAAGAGTGAACGGGAACGTCAAAATATCGTTGAGGCTGACGGTCGGTCTCGAACCTTTTAATCCTTTTCTGTGCCATGGATAGATATCTAGCATGGTGGTCAGAGTTTTGAAGATCTGGTCAGCAGCTTCGTCTTTTTCGGAAAGCATAAGAGCCACACGTTCCGAACTTAGCCTTGCAATGAAGTCGTTCTGATTACACAAGGTATGTGCTATCTCGGTACAGACATCTAAGTAATCGGTATCGATGTGATGGAACATGATGATGCAGTGATTAGAGCGTTTAAGCTCCGTCTTAAATAGTACCAGTTTTTCCCACCAGAAGGTTTCGGAAACGACATAAGAGAGGTGCTTTTCCGGGTCGTGTTCGTGTTGACCTCGAATGCGGTTAATTAGCTTACGAGCTCTCTGTTCAAGCTGGCGTTTTGAACTGCGCGCTCTGTCTAAACCGACACGATTTGTTTGTTCTTTAAGCATGCCGGTAGAATATTGACGATACTTCTTAAAAGCGGTCAATGCGGCTTCAAAATCTTGATTTTCTTCTGCGACTAAAGACTGTTGATAACAAATTTGGCTAAGCAGTTCGCCATTATCGAATTCGTTTGCTGACTCTTCTGCCAGCCTTAGCAACTCGGCGGCTTGTTCTGGCCTCTTTCTTAAGAGCTCCAGTCTAGCTCGACTGATGTAGGAATGCGCTTTCATCCATACAAGGTTGTGCTCTACTGCTAGCTTGTGCGCTTTGGCTGTGGCTCGTTCTGCATCATCCAAACGTTCAAGGCCAAGTAGGGCAAGGCCTCGAAAATCCCATACTTCAGCGTGCCAAGTATTATCTTTATATTCTTTTAATGCTTCTTCTGCACCGTCGAGCACCGACAGCATTTCAACATAGTTGTTGAGCAGGTAGTAATCCCATGCGAGAAGTATTCTTGCTTTGCCTTCTAACCAACCAATGCGACTGTTATTCGCTACTTTTACAGCGAGCTGGTGGGTAGAGCGTGCAAGTTTATATTCGTGAGTCATTCGCCAAATGTTGCCAAGGCCAATGAGGCATTCAATTTGAATCTCCACTTCATCAACCAGTGCAGATTGTTCTAATGCATTGATCCAGAAATGTTGGGCGGAGTAATACTTGGCTTGTCCCCAGAATTGGAGAGCGTGTAAGTGGAGAATTTCAGGGAGAAAATGATCGGTATCTAATCGGCTTTGGCGTTTGTAGGCTTCCTTGATGTATTTTAAACCTTTCTGGTAATCCATAAGGTTCCAACAACATCTCGCCATTAACATGAATGACTGGATAGCGCCCTCTTCAAACAGAACTTGCTCTGATCTGACTAGGCATTGTTGTGCAATCTCTAGGATCACCAATGGCTCAGAATCAACGCGAGTTTTGAGTTGTTCTAGTTCGGTTTCAAGAAGGTACTGATTTTTGTCCAAGGCTTAGATCCATAATTATCGAACATATTGATAACACAATCATTATAGGAGTGTGATTGATGATAAGCATCAATTATCTCTCGCTGAGCATAAAGGGGACACGTATCTTTTCCAATTCTGGGTGTTATCTCATGCTTTTGCTTTGAAATCAATGAGTTCTAGAGCGCTTGTCTAGATGGTAAATCTCTATGAAAGCAATTGCTTAAGAGTTAATGGCTGCTCTGTCACACCTAAGCGTTGTGCTGCCGTCAACCCTTGCTTATCTTGGTAGCACAGATTGTGCCAAGATCTAAATATGTCGAGTAATGGAAGAATGCCCCCAGGACGAAGTTTACGTCTTGGCTCATTGATGAAGCTATCAAATAACAACTGAAAACGTTGTTGATAGAACTTTGTTTGCTGAATTGAAGCTGTATTAAACCACTGTTTTGGTTCTGGATTGTTACCGGTTAGGTAGCAGATACCTTTTTGACTGTCACCTTGACTCGCGATAGCCCAACGATCGCGCCACCAACTCATATGAACGATGTCGATCTTTTCAAAATTTTGGTCATCTTGCCAACCTGAGTCTTCCTCTACATACATAAGGTCAACATTTTGACTCTGAATACGCGGCAAGCAAACGCTTAGAGCGGCAGATCTTAGTAATGGGTCTTGTGGCATATAGATCGTGACATGCTTATTCTCATCACACATATCAAGCACGTGTAGGAAGTGAGCATAGGAAGTATAAGGCGGTCGAATTAGCGCGCCCTTCGAAGGGTAACTGAATGTCGTGAGGTTCCCCATTGGATCCTCGACATTACCTCTCGCAAGAATCACTTGGTATTGCTGCTCAATGCGCTCTTTCAGTTTGTCAGACGGCTGAGGAAGTTCGAGATTCGCTTCTGAAGAGTGCTCTTTAGACACAAAGCGTGCAACGTCATCATAAGGGTTGTGATCAGCACTTCCAGATGGTTCTTCATTTTGAGAGTAATTGACGTGTTGGCAAAGGATGTAGCCAGAGTGTGCCTCGCCAGTCGCTATCCATACCACACCATTGTTGCTTTTCGGTTGCAGGCGTTGGTAGTGAGAAGCGAATTCGTAATCTTTAGCATGGTTGACCCAACGAGCATCGATCATCGCTAACTTGCGACGACAGCGACTGGCGATATGGTCAACATGATCATAGAAAGTCTTTGGATTGATCTCTAACTTTCTACAAATTTCACGTACTGAATATCCCATGAACAATAAGCCCATGAGGTTCTCTTGAAACTGAAGTTTTTTGTTGGATCCTGACCACTTATCAACGAAGGTTGATTGGCAGTCTTTGCATCTGTAACGCTGCCTATCGCCACTGTAGCCGAAGGCATGATAAAGATGTTTGTGGGTATGAACCGATAAGCCAAAGTTATCGCAATCATCATTACGACAAGCAGGGAGCCCGTCGCTGTGAAGTTGTCTTAGGCGATGAAGTTCGCTTAACACTTCACGATTGTTAAGTAAGGGGGGGAAAGCTCCACATTCACGACAAACCATCGCTGGACGCTTAGGGTTTGCGTGTTGCAAAACATACCGTTTTGCATCGCTCAAGCCAAAGTTGTCACACGCCAATGTTTTACAAAAGTTGAGTTGCAAACCATCCGCATCTTTTGGCAGCTTGTCGTTAGACACGATCTCCCCCTCGGGATTATTTGAGCAGCCAAGTGAGCTTGGCTGCGGGGTAACGCTTTTCAATGTATCTTATCAATTCGTTAGATGTTGATTGCAGTCTCTAGAGCAACTTTCATCATGTCGTTGAAAGATTTTTGACGATCTTCAGAGCTTAGTTTCTCACCACGGATGATGTGGTCAGATACTGTTAGGATAGTTAGAGCTTTAGCACCAAGATCCGCAGCAACACCGTAGATACCAGCTGCTTCCATATCAACACCAAGGATGCCTAGCTTTTCCATTTTTTCGAAAAGGTCAGCTTCTGGAGTGTAGAAAAGGTCTGCAGAGAATACGTTACCAACTTTAACTGGAACTTCTTGTGCACGTGCTTGGTTTACGGCTTCTTCTAGAAGACCGAAATCAGCGATTGCCGCGAAGTCATGGTTGTTGAAACGAATGCGGTTTACTTTTGAGTCAGTCGATGCACCCATACCGATAACAACGTCCATTAGTTTAACGTCATCACGTACCGCACCACAGCTACCTACGCGAATAACGTTCTTTACGCCGTACTCAGCAATTAGCTCATGTACATAGATGCAGCACGATGGAATACCCATACCGTGGCCCATTACAGAAACTTTCTTACCTTTGTAAGTGCCTGTGTAACCAAACATGTTGCGAACGTCACAAACTTGCTTCACGTCATCAAGGAATGTTTCTGCAATGTATTTTGCGCGAAGCGGGTCGCCTGGCATAAGTACAGTTTCTGAGAAATCACCAGCTTGAGCATTAATATGAGGTGTAGCCATGGTCGTTCTCCAAAGTTTTAACGGTAATTATAGGAACAGGGTTTTATTAATTACCGATTCTGTTGAATTGAATTCGTTTTGTTGAGGCAATATTAGCGAGTTAAAACGAGGCTCCGTGAGATGTTTGTCACAAATTTGCTCTACCTTTAAAGTATTATTCATATAGATAACCAAATATGTTGAAAGTTTAGAGGCAATCGATTTTGTGTGGTTAAATTACGCTATGTCCAGACGAAAAACGACAAATAAAGGCCTGTTGCATATCAGCTTGGAGCAACAATACGTTGTCGCGACGTTTGATCAGCGATAATCTAAACTTTGATAAAAAGACAAACCAAGGAATTGTATGTCGTATTGCGCTAACTCGACGCCTTTGCACTCAATGAGAACACAGATACGTAAGGTAGCTTTACCTCTAGTGAGGGTCACCTTGTTTGTGGCAGCGATGGCTTCGTCGTGTGTGTCTGCTGCAACTTTTGAGTTGCCGCCAACTGAAAGTCGTATTGTCGGAAGAATACAGCAGCATGAAGTGGCAGCGGGCGAAACGTTGGCCATCATTGCTAAGCAATACGATATTGGTTTTCTCTCTTTAATGGCGGCAAACAAAGGCGTTGATCCTTTTCTTCCTGCTGAAGGTTATGTGTTAAGTATTCCTAGTCGTCTGATTCTGCCGGATACGCCGAGAAAAGGCATTGTGATTAACCTTGCCGAGTTAAGGTTGTACTTCTTTGAACCTGAGAAAAATCAGGTGCACGTATTTCCTGTTGGCATCGGTCGAGTGGGGCGAGATACCCCAGAGATGATCACTAAGATAAGCCAAAAAAGACCCAATCCGACTTGGACGCCTCCAAACTCAATTCGTAAAGAGTATCTAGAGAAAGGGATTGAGCTACCAAAAGTGGTTCCTGCTGGGCCGGAAAACCCTCTGGGCGAGTATGCATTACGACTTGCTTATGGTGCAGGTGATTATCTGATACACGGCACCAATAAAGACTTTGGGATAGGCTTGCGAGTCAGCTCCGGCTGTATCCGTATGGAACCTAAAGATATTGAGTGGCTTTTTGAACAGGTTAGTCGTGGTGAGCAAGTCACAATAATCGATGAGCCTATCAAAGTGTCTTTAGAGCCAGATAGAAGCGTGTTTGTTGAAGCTCACGAACCATTGACGCGAAGCGACGGCTCTAAGAAATTATTGCAAATCCCCGTTGAATTAAAATGGTGGCTTGAAGATGCAGATCTACCAAATTCAAAAGCGAAAGCGGTGATATTTGCTCAAAATGGCGTGCCTGTTGAGATAGCACCACCTGTGATTGAGTTCTAATTTGATTGCCTCTTCTGTAATAAGGGGCGTTTATCTTTGTTTACTCGAATTAGTACCTTCTACTCGAATTAGTAACGCCGAAAAAAAGCACCACATCCGTTAAGAGGTGGTGCTGTCTATTTACTGCATTTTGCGACTGATTTAATCTACAGCTTAATCGCACTGAGCTCTCAAACTATTTAGTGTAAGACTCTGCGATGTTGTCGATACGGTCGTTAGCACGATCCGCTTCTTCTTTTGCTGCCATAGCGGCTGCAGCTGCTTCTTGAGCTTTCATTTCAGCTGCCGCTTTATCGCCTTTAAGTGCTTCAACTTCACTGGTTAGCTCAGCAACTTGGTTAGTCAATTGATCCATTTGTGACATTGCAGCTTCTTCTGGCTCAGAAGAACAACCAGCTAAAATGAAAACTGAGGCTGCAGCTGCGATTAACGTCTTATTCATAAGAACTCCTTGCTTATTTATCATCAAAAGATGCGCTATACATTCTTTATCATATAGTCGCTTCATTAATGATTGTAGCGACTAATTTTTTAACTGCAAAAACAATAACTAGAGAAATTACTAAATTTTTGAGGTAATTAGCTGAGCGTCACGTTATGTCTCGTTTATGAGATGGAGGGGTGAGAGCCGGTTTTGATGTGTTTTGGAGAGTTATTTCTTTACGAACAATGCATACAATGTGCTAGCAAACGAGAGATAAAGGGATAAATTTTCTGTGATCTCTATCCTTATAAAGTACTTTCGCGGTATCATGTCACGTTAAATTAATTTTATTCAATACCATCATGACTGGAGAGTCCTTTGCACTTTAAAGATTTAGGCTTAGATAACCGCTTACTGAAGAACTTAAAACATTACGACTTCAAGAAGGCGACAGAGATCCAATCAAAAGCGATCCCTGTTGCTATTGCTGGTAAGGATCTATTGGCTTCATCAAAAACGGGATCAGGTAAAACATTGGCGTTTGTGTTGCCGATGATACATAAAGCATTAAAAACAAAAGCGTTTTCTGCTAAAGATCCTCGTGGTGTAATTTTGGCTCCTACTCGTGAGCTAGCAAAACAAGTTTACGGCGAGCTGCGTAGCATGCTTGGTGGTCTGTCTTACGAAGCCACACTTATCTTGGGTGGCGAAAACTTTAACGACCAAGTTAAAGCCCTGCGTAAGTACCCTCGTTTTATTGTTGCGACTCCAGGTCGTCTGGCCGATCACCTTGAGCACCGCTCACTGTTTTTAGATGGTGTTGAAACGCTGATCCTTGATGAAGCTGACCGTATGCTAGATTTAGGTTTCGCACCTGAATTGCGTCGTATCGCGAACGCAGCTAAACACCGTCGCCGTCAAACGTTGATGTTCTCTGCGACACTTGATCACGCGGAAGTGAACGACATTGCAAATGAAATGCTAGATTCGCCTAAACGCATCTCAGTGGGTGTTTCTAACGAACAGCACCTTGATATCACTCAGAAGTTTTACCTATGTGACCATCTAGATCATAAAGAAGCAATTCTGGATCGTGTTATTGAAGAAGCTGAATACCGTCAGGTGATGATCTTCACGGCAACTCGTGCTGATACTGATCGCCTAACCGAGAAGTTAAACGAGAAGAAGCTTAAAGCGGTGGCATTGAGCGGTAACCTAAACCAAACGCAACGTAATGCAATCATGAGCCAGTTCGAGCGTGCGGTTTACAAGATCTTGGTAACAACAGACGTTGCTTCACGTGGTATCGATATTCCAAACGTAAGCCATGTTATTAACTTTGACATGCCTAAGCATACAGAAGAGTACGTGCACCGCGTTGGTCGTACTGGTCGTGCGGGTAACAAAGGTGATGCAATCTCTTTGGTTGGTCCAAAGGATTGGGATAGCTTCAAGCGTGTTGAGCTTTACCTTCAACAAGATCTTACCTTCTCTGTACTTGAAGGACTAAAAGGTAAGTTCAAAGGTATTAAGCCGCGTAAACCTGCTTTTGCTAAAGGCGGGCCTGCGAAGAAGAAAACCAATACTCAAGCTAAGAAGACGCCGAAGAAACCGGTTAAGCGCGATAAGAGCTTCCACAAGAATGTGGCAGTGGGTGATACAGTATTTATCCCTAAGAAGAAAGTTGCGCCAAAAACTGACGACGAGTAATCAACTCGTGTGAGCTAAAAGATGATGTTTATAAAAACAGATCTTTATACAAGCTAGCGTAAACAAAAACCGCCTATGAAGGGCGGTTTTTTTGTATCTGGTTTCTACTCCTGAAAGGTGTTGTCTCAGGTTACAGAGTCATTCGAAAGGCTTTAGAAATCAAAGGTTGAGAATGAATACGCTAAGATATGGTCGGCAATGTATTTGTGGGTGGCGGTCGTTGGGTGTGTTACTCCCCAGAAGACATAGCTGTCTGATCCGTACGCTGCGCAATCATTGGTTAAGCTGTGACTTTTTAGGTAGTCGGCTGCTGAGCTTCTATTGATATTTAGGCAGGCATCACTCGCGTTTCGAAAGCCATGTTGCTCTGGATTATCGGTAATGCTGGCGAACAACGCGCTTGCATCGAACAACACCACGTTTTTACCCATGCTTTGGTAATACTTGGCCTGCGTCTTGATGAATTGATTGAACTCTAAAATCTTGCCACGAACTTTAATGATCTCTTGTTCAGTTGAGTATTTGAATTGAGGTGCTTTGGTTGCATCAGGCAAGGTGAACAGCAGGATACTGTTTGCACCAGATTCCGTTAAGCGGATCAAAGCGCTGCTGAAATCGGCTTTTACATCGGCCACTTCTCGGTTGTAGTTCATAAAGTCATTGAGGCCAAACTCCAAAGTAAACAACGAGTTTTCTGGGCGGTAGTTTTTGGCGATTTTCATATAGGTTAAGTAAGAGGTGACTTGGTCATATACTCCGGTTAATGCGACGTATTGATTGGTGCCAGCTGCCCCACCTACTGCCCAGTTATAAAGAGGCACATCTTTCGCCTTGGCTAAATACTCTGTCCAGACTAAACCGTTTGAAAAGTGCCCTAAAAACCATGAGTTAGCGTTCGGGAAAACCCATTGAGAACCGTTAAATAGGTTACCAGTGTCAGAAAGACTATCACCGAAGGTGACGATACGGTTGATGGTGTTCGCTTGGACAACGTTGTCATTTGTCCAAATCGAGTGGTTATAAGAGAAGCGATTGTCTGCGGCAAAGTAAGTGATGTCTGCGGCATCATTTTGGATGTCGAGCGTTTCTTCACAACGTTGCTTGATTTCAGGCTGGGGCGTATCACTGTAAAACATGTTTTTGAAGGATACAGAAGACCACCAGTATCCATTGATCGTGTAGTAATCACCATTTTCTTTTTTTGCCCATTTCCAGTCGGTGGCTGGAGAGTCATGTGAGGCATCGGTTCGATACCAGCATCGAACATAAGAATAGGTCTCGGAACCTTGTGTACCAAATACTTGTGCGGATGTAATGGATTCAGGTGTCGGTATTGAATCTTCAGCAGCATAAGCGCCAAAAGGCAGGGTTAACGCGAGTATAAAAGCCGTATTTTTCATCACTGTATTCTCTTTTATATTTAGTGAGCCAAACAAAACGTTGTTGCTTGTGACTGTTTTAATAACTAAATTGCAGATAACTGGTATGACCTATATCTAAAACCAATAGCTCTCGTCAATACATTCAGGTTGTTAGCGGCTCATAACTGGCATAAGTGTCAAAGTTTCAACCACTTTTTGATTGAAAAACAATGGCTTCGAAGTGAAATGGCTAATATCTAACATTTGATTTTAACGAACTATCGCAGGCAAACACGTCGTCATTGACCGGTATGTGATGACTTGTCTATTGAATGCTAAATGAAAACGTTATCAGAAGGGGGGGAGGTAAATTATAATTTAATCAGTAGCTTACCCGTTGGTAATATCAAGCGACGTTGCATTTTCTATGTTCATCACAATTGTTTAATTCAAGTTCAATATCACAAATATCAAGTTGTTACTTTTTGTTTTATAAAATCATCATCTACGGTTTCCTTGCTCATCAGAGGTCTAATCTGTTTAAGGAAAGAGCATTGAAAAAGATATTAATTTGGACGATAGCCTGCCTATCCAGTTTTGGCGTCTATGCCGGAACAAGCGCATCAGCATTAGAAACCAGCGGATACACTGCAACGAAATACCCTATTATGCTGGTACACGGTTTGTTTGGTTTCGATACATTAGCAGGCGTGGATTACTTCTATGGCGTACCGGAGTCTCTAGCAAAAGATGGTGCGAGCGTATACGTTGCTCAGGTTTCAGCTACCAACAGTTCCGAAGTTCGTGGTGAACAGTTACTCGCTCAAGTCGAGACGCTATTAGCCGCGACAGGCGCAAGTAAAGTGAATCTAGTCGGTCATAGTCACGGTGGTCCTACTGCGCGCTATGTCGCATCGGTTCGACCTGATCTTGTTGCTTCGGTGACGAGCATTGGTGGTGTTCATAAAGGATCTAAAGTGGCAGACCTTGTTCGCGGGACGGTATCTGAAGGGTCAGTTTCAGAAGGTATCGCGGTTAAATTGGCTGGTGGATTGACGGCGCTTATCAACCTATTATCTGGTGGAACGGATCTTGATCAAGATGGCCTTGCGTCTCTTGAAGCGTTGACCACTGAAGGTTCGCTTGCATTCAATCAGTTTTACCCTGAAGGCGTGCCAACGTCTGAGTGTGGTGATGGTGAATGGCAAGCAAACAACGGTGTCTATTACTATTCATGGACAGGCTCTTCCACTTTTACCAACCTTCTTGATCCTACCGACGGAGCGATGACAATCCTTGGTTTAGCTTTTAATGAACCTAATGACGGGTTAGTGGGAGCATGTAGCGCGCATTTGGGCAAAGTGATTGGTGATGACTACAAAATGAATCACCTAGACGAGATCAATGGACTATTGGGTATCCACCATCTTTTTGAGACCGATCCAGTGACCTTATATCGTCAGCACGCCAATCGATTGAAGTTGGCCGGCCTTTAGGTAGCACTAACCGTTCATTAAGAGAATAAGGAAAGTATGATGAAAAAGATCGCCATTTTGTCGATAACCACGATAGCCCTGATGAGTACAGCGGCGGTCTTTTTATATCTAAAGAAGGAAGATACAAGTTCATATAATAACAGCGAACAAAGCGCTTCTTCATTGAAGGTTAGCTCTCAACAAGATACCGAAATCGATAGTGCGTCAGCTAAAGACATGATGGAATATTTCGTGTCAGGCAATACAGAATTAACCCTCGAAGATATTCGCGACAATGTGGCAAAACACCACGAGCAATCACAAGCTACGATTGTCGATGAAGCACTGTTTGCCAAGTATCTTGAGTACAAGGCGGCACTGACAGCATTAGACGTGCAATTCGACAACACCTCTATATCCGCTGAGGACTTACGTGCACTGAATCAAGCTCTCCTCGATCTTCAAGCACAGTTTTTCAGTGAGAGCGAGATAAGTATTTTGTTTACCCATGACAACAGAATGAGGGAAATCGCTTTAGAAAAGTTACTTCTGAAACAAGAAGGGCTAGACGAGTCAGAATATCAGCAAAGGCTTGAGTCTTATCTATCTGAACAGCCAGATTACGTTCAAGCCAGTCATCAAAATCAGGTATTACTCCCACAGCTATCCAGTTCAGAAGGTCTAGACGAACAAGGTAAATACTTGAAAAGAAGCGAACTGGTCGGAGAAGAAGCGACACAGAGGCTCGAAGCGCTTGATCAACAAAGGGCGGACTTTGATGGAGCTTTAGAAATTTACTTTGTTGAACGAAATGACATTTTGAATGACTCCGAACTCTCTGAAATTGAGCAACAAGAGACTATCGCACAGCTTCGGACTACGCATTTTCAGCCACAACAGCTGAGAAGGGTAGAAGCGATTGAAAGAATCAGAGCTGCTCAGAGCGATCAGTAATCTCCAGAAATTAAAAAAGCCAACTACTGATGACTCAATAGTTGGCTTAATAATGAAGGACGGTTACTGCAATCTGTACATGCTAAGTAAGTGCTTACAGTTTAAGGCTTAAATTTTGTATCCTAGAGCCTATACCATAAGCCGTTACAGCTTGAACCTTAAAGCTTATTCGCCCTTAAACCTTACTCCTTAAACCTTAAAGAAGCCCAACTGCTGCTTTTGTTGTTCAGCGAGGTTTGATAACTCGTGGCTTGCTGCTGCTGCTTGGGTAATGCCGGTTACGTTTTGGCTTACTAAGCTGTAGATATTTGAGATATTACGGTTAATGTCTGAAGTCACTTGGCTTTGCTCTTCTGCTGCTGCTGCGACCTGAGTGTTGATTTCCGTGATATCCGTTACTGAGTTCGCAATGCCGGAAAGTGCAGAGCTTACCTCACCCGAAAGCGTCTGGTTATGCTCCAGCATAGACAGCGAACTGCTCATACTCTCATTCGCGTTTCCAGATTGAACCTGCAAGCCTTCAATGATGGTTTGGATTTCTTTGGTCGAATCTTGTGTACGTGCTGCTAGCATTCTCACTTCATCAGCTACAACCGCAAAACCACGTCCGCTTTCACCTGCACGAGCGGCTTCAATGGCAGCGTTAAGCGCAAGAAGGTTAGTTTGCTCTGAGATGCTTTGAATAACCTCAATGACATTACCAATCTTCTCTGAGTGCTCTTTTAGCGTGCCAACAACGTTCGCAGCTTCGCTAAGCTGAATCGCCATTTGCTCGTTTGCTTGGTTACTTTCATTAAACAAGCTCATGCTGTGTGTCGCCATTTCGTCAGCTTGCTTAGACGCGGAGTCGGCTTGTACTGCATTTTCGTTGACGTTTGCTGCTGTGCTCTCAAGTTGATTCACGGCAGAAGCAACTTGTTCCACTTCTTGCTTCTCTTGGTCTGAGTTCGCACTTGATTGTGTCATTACAGCAGCTAGTTCAGTCGATGCTGACGCAACTTCGATGCTGATTCGAGACAGTGAACTTACCGTGTCACGCAATTGCTCAACGGATTTGTTTACGTCTTGCGCAAGACGTGAGATCTCATTGTCTCCATGTTCTTCGGCTTTTACTAGCAGGTTACCTTTTGCTACTTCGCGCATGGTTGCCTGAATATTGTTGATTGGTTTAACAATGATGCCAGCCAGTGTCCAGCTAATAACAAGAGCAATAGAAAGAATCACTAAAAGCCCAATAGTCGCAGTATTTAGGGTGCTAGTGTGTTGCTGACCATTGGTATGGACTTGTTGAGTAGCAAGCAAGTTTAGCTTTTTAGAAAGACTGTCGATTGCTTTTACCATTTCGTTACCTGCATGGCGGTATTGGTCAATTGCCGTTTGGTAACGAGTATCAAAGTCAGAAGTTAGCACTGAGTTACCGTGTTTTGCCTTTAACAGGGGAAGCATGGTATTGCGTGAAAAGTTAACGTAATGGTCCATCGCCTTGCTCATTGCTGCGACTTCATCTTGCATACCTGGCACTGTGTCTAATGAGCTCAGTAGGCGTGAGTTTTGATCGCGTTTTTGATTAAGCGTTTCAACGAGTGTGTTTACATCATCAGGGTTGAACAAGCTATAGATTGCTTTGATGCGCATGCCGTAACTATTGTCGACGATTTCGCTGAGTTCTTCTTTATGTAGAATGAGTTGATCTGTTGCTGTTGATACATCTTTAAATGCGTTTTCCAGCTTGTCACCACCGATGATGACACCCGTCAAAAGTAATATGACGGAAAAGAGTACTGGAATAAGAATTTGTATTTTAATTGATAAGCCACTGAGAAGTTGGCGCATGAATTGTCCCTCTATAAATAAGTAAATGAGCCGATGCAATTGCTTTTATTATAATTATCCCGTGATTCTAACTACTGAGAATGACAATTCAATCAGTAATACATTCGATTTAGATATATGCGATAGGTAATTGATAAATTACGGTTATTTATTGTGCAAAATGAGCGTTTTTCTTTATTTCTCTATGGTTTTCCCGTTATGGTTTGGTGTGTGGTAATTGGTAATATTCGGTATTGGTGGAATGTTGAACGATTTGGGTTAAATAGATTGAAATAAGTGTTTAACGTTTATGAGTTATTTAAACTTATTGCTTCAAGGTTATTTGACACGAAAAAAGACGAAAATAAATGTCAGCTGTCATATAGGCTTCAATTTAATGAAACACAACTGTCACATTCAGATTCTAAAGTGGGCACCGTTCAAGTTAAACACAACGGCAATAACGCCACTTAAGGAAATTTGTGATGAAAAAGACAGTTATCGGTGCAATCGCTCTTTTAGGTGCACTAACAGTGACTCCAGCTTCAGCTAAAGAAACTATTTCAGCAGTTGGTTCAAGCAGCGTGACGCCACTGATGGAAGTTTTCTCTGAAACATACATGAAAACGAATTCAAACGTATTTATCGAAGTACAAGGCCCTGGTTCGTCTGCTGGTGTTAAAGCGGCGAAGAACGGCAGTGCAGATTTAGGTATGTCTTCTCGTAACCTTAAAGATAGCGAGAAAGAAACAACACTCGTTGAAGAAGTGGTTGCTCGTGACGGCATCGCAGTCGTGGTTAACCCTAAGAATGGTCTTGACGGTCTAACGGCTGAGCAAGTAACGGCTATCTACAAAGGTGAAGTAACAAACTGGAAAGACGTTGGTGGTGCGGACAAGCCAATCGTAGCAATCACTCGTGATACAGCATCTGGTACTCGCGGTGCATTCGAAGACATCATGTCTCTTAAAATGAAGATTTCTGGCACGAAAGTATCAGCAATCTCTCAACGTGCTCAAGTTGCTAACGGTAACGGTGCACTAAAAACAATGGTTGCATCTAACCCTTACGCAATCGGCTATATCTCTTTAGGTACAGTAGATAACTCAGTAAACGCGCTTGCAATTGACGGTACTGAAGCATCTGTAGACAACGTTAAGAACGGTTCTTACAAAGTAGCTCGTCCTTTCCTAGTACTTTACAAAGAAGGTAAGCCTTCTTCTGAAACTCAAAAGTTCCTAGATTGGATGCTAACTGACGAAGCTCAATCTCTTGTTGAGAACAAAGGCTACATCTCAGTTAACTAATCTATATCTCAATTAATTAAATATTGCTCAGCCTACCTTTTCAGGCTGAGCCTTTTCTATCCCACTTCGAGTTAATCCGTACGCTTATACAGCGTGTTAAGGATTTCGATATGTGAGACTTGTTATGACCATCGCAACGAATAGTGAACAGCTTATGAATAGCGAAGCGACTCAACTGAAACGCGGCTTACGTAAAAAGAAGCGTGTAGATTGGAAAGAGCGTATTTTTCACGGCTTATTCCTTACTAGCGCAATCATCGGCATCGTATCCCTTGCTGTTATTGCTTTTTTCATCGTTAGAGAAAGTATCCCTGCGTTCCAGGAAGCGGGCCTATCGGGCATCGTGCTAGGACAGAACTGGCTACCACCAGCACTTTACGGTGTTGCTACCATGATTGTGGCATCTGTCGTATCGACATTAGGTGCAGTAGTGGTCGGTGTGCCGATTGGTGTATTAACGGCAATCTTTATTGCTGAAATCGCGCCAAAGCGTCTGGCGGACATCATTCGTCCTGCTGTCGAATTGCTAGCGGGTATACCTTCGGTAGTTTACGGCTTCTTCGGACTCGTTATTATCGTTCCCCTGATTCAAAACGTATTTCAAGTGCCTGCGGGTAACACGATTTTGGCGGGTATTATTGTTCTGGGTGTGATGATCCTTCCGACGGTAATTACGGTTTCTGAAACCTCAATCCGTGCTGTACCAAGAACGTACAAAGAAGGTTCCTTAGCGTTAGGTGCTTCAAAGATCTTTACCATCTTTAAGTTGCTCGTTCCGGCTGCTCGCTCAGGCATCATGACGGGCGTAATTTTGGGTATTGGCCGTGCTCTTGGTGAAACGATGGCAATCATTATGGTGATGGGTAATGCGCCAGCAATGCCTGAAGGTATTCTAGATTCAGCGCGTACACTAACCGCGAACATTGCGATTGAAATGTCTTACGCGAGTGGTATTCACGCAAGTGCGCTCTATGCGACGGGTGTTGTTCTCCTTGTTTTCATCATGTCTCTGAATGCAATTCTCCTTTACTTGAACCGTGAGAAGGCGAGGTAACATTATGTCTTTAGAAAATAACGTAGCACCTCAAACTAATCCTACGAACCCGCAAGGTAAGACGATGAATAAAATCGCGTTAAAGAAAGCCCGCGCACGTAAAGACGCCGTCCTGAGTGGTTTTATATGGGCTGCTGCCGCGTTAACGGTGGGCTTCTTGTTCTGGATTATGTGGTACATCCTCTCAAACGGCTTACAGCACGTTGATTGGAATTTCATCACGGATGACTACACGCGAACGGGCGATGAGCACGGCATTTTTCCGATGATCATCTCGACCATCTACATGGTTATTGCTTCGATTGCGGTTGCGGCGCCATTGGGTATCATGACGGCAATCTACCTGACTGAATACGCAAAAGTAGGCAGTCGCTTAGTTAAGATCATTCGTTTTTGTACCGAGTCATTAGCAGGTATTCCGTCAATCATCTTCGGTTTGTTTGGTATGACATTTTTCGTAGCTATTTTAGGTTTAGGTTTCTCTATCCTATCGGGCGCGTTGACACTGAGTATCTTGATTCTTCCAGTGATTATTCGTACTACTGAAGAAGCATTGATGGCGGTATCTCAAACTTATCGCGAAGGCTCTTATGGTTTAGGTGCTTCTAAAATCTACACAATCTGGCGTTTGATTCTACCAAGTGCAATGCCGGGTATTATCACTTCAGTTATTCTGAGTATTGGTCGTGTTATTGGTGAATCAGCGCCAGTATTCTTGACCGCAGGTATGGTTGCTCGTATCCCAGATTCATTATTGGATTCTGGCCGTACATTAACCGTTCACTTATATAAGTTAACGACGGAGCTATTTACCATTGAAGAATGGAATCAAGCATACGGCACAGCAACAGTACTGATTGTTCTTGTACTGCTGATCAACACACTCACGAAGTTGATCGCAAGACGTTTTAATACTGCAACTTACTAAGCAGGGTTTTCTAGAGCCAAATGAGCTCCTAAAACAAAAACAGTACAGACTTTGACGAATTACGAGATTACGAATATGAACAAATTTAATATTAAAGACCTAGACCTTTTTTACGGCGAAAACCAAGCGCTTAAATCAATCAACCTACCCGTACCAGAGCGCCAAGTGACCGCTTTGATTGGCCCGTCGGGTTGTGGTAAATCAACGCTATTACGTTGCTTGAACCGAATGAACGATCTTATTGAAGGTGTAAAAATCACCGGCCTTCTTGAGATGGATGGCGACAACATCTACGGCAATATCGATGTGGCTGATCTACGTATCAAAGTCGGCATGGTTTTTCAAAAGCCAAACCCATTCCCAATGAGCATCTATGAAAACGTGGCATACGGACTACGTGCTCAAGGGATCAAAGACAAAAAGCACATTGATGAAGTGGTTGAAAGTTCACTTCGCGGCGCGGCGCTTTGGGATGAAGTGAAAGATCGTTTGAAAGCACACGCATTCGGTTTGTCTGGTGGTCAGCAGCAGCGCCTGTGTATTGCTCGCACCATCGCAATGCAACCTGACGTAATTTTGATGGATGAACCTACTTCAGCTCTTGATCCAATTGCGACTCATAAAATAGAAGAGTTGATGGAAGATCTGAAGAAGAACTTCACTATCGTTATCGTAACGCACTCAATGCAGCAAGCCCGCCGTATTTCAGATCGCACGGCTTTCTTCCTAATGGGGGAGCTTGTAGAGCACAACGAAACCAGCGTTATCTTCAGCGAACCAAAAGATGATCGCACTAAAGGTTATGTAAACGGTGACTTTGGTTAATTGCTTAATCGATAACGTGGTCAATACCACTAACTGAAACGCAGGTTAGATAATCGATTCGATTTACAGAATTATCACTATAACTATAAGCGATGGAAGTTTTGCCCCACTTTAGGTGGGGCTTTTTTATGCTGTTAAAAAGCATCACATGTCGACGAAATTTTGGGCAGGAAATCCCATTTTTGTAGTCCTTCTCATGCTTGTGATAATGCAAAAGGTCAAATTGCGACCCACTTAACATCTCATTTTTAGTTACATTGATTGCATATCAAGGCTTCTGTATTTTTGCGTTATTCTTATTAGCCAATGGACCAACGCCGTGCATGTTAAAGCCTTTGCAAAACAGATATCTGCTACGCGTGATCACCGTTTATTGGCTGAGTCTCTGTTTGACTACCTGATTAAAATGCTTGGCCCCCAAGGGGTCGGAATATTTGCAGAGCCAATACCAGAAAGCGACTCGTTACCGTTGTTTTCCTACGGTGAATTAACCTCTCTTGATCATTACCCTTCAACATTTTGGCCATGGGTTTCACAGTTCGACACTGCAGATGGTGTGTTACCGATGTCGCTCAATACGTGCAAGTGGGAGCACAGTAAAGCGCTTGGTGGAGAGTCGTTCATCATGATGCTCGACAACGCACCAGCCTGTAGAACTTATTTAATTATTCAAAATTGCATCGCAGAAAAAGTTAATCAAACCTTTGACCAAGGGCTGGATGGCCTTCAATTAGCGGCAGCTCGCTGGCAGTGTATTCGCGCAGAAAAAAATGCAGCTATCGAGATTAAGCATAGGGATACACGTGAAGCGCAATATCTTGATGAAATTAAGCTTCGAGAGTTGTTTGTCGAGAATATGAAATTGGTTCATCAGGTGGCGTTAGAGCTCTCGAACCCTGAATCATTGGATGCACTCTACAAAGCATCGGTAGAGGCGG
Source organism: Vibrio sp. 10N.247.310.24 (assembly GCF_041467175.1). NCBI lineage: Bacteria > Pseudomonadati > Pseudomonadota > Gammaproteobacteria > Vibrionales > Vibrionaceae > Vibrio > Vibrio sp. 10N.247.310.24. The sequence goes on along the minus strand of NZ_JBFSUD010000031.1, from coordinate 28,734 downwards.
TACGCGATAGACTTGGTTTTGATCGCGCCATATTTATGTTGCTTGATATGAAAAAGCGTTGTTTTAGTGGCACCTACGGCACCGATGAACTAGGAAAAACCAACAGCGAACATCACACTCAATATGACCTGCATCAGCTTGAATCGGAATATATCGAGGCATTGTCTGACAACCACACTAACTTGGTCGTTATTGAACATGCTCCACTCTACACTGAAGGTAAGGTTGTAGGGCAAGGGTGGAATGGCATGCTTATCTTGCGTGAAGGGGATAAACCCGTAGGTTGGATTGCTATGGACAACTACATTCACCGCTCGCCAATTACCAATTACCAAAAGCAGATGCTTGAATCGTTCGGCTCTCTGCTGTCTCAGATATACATTCGTAAACGCCAAGAACTGAACATCCGAATGCTACATTCGAGTATGGTTGAGTTATCTCGCTGCGATAGCGTCAGTGCTGTGTGTAAGTCCGCCGTCAGTTTTGCTATTCAGCATTTAGGCATTGATCGATTAGCTGTTTTCCTTACCGATAAAAATTGCAGTTACATGCAAGGTACTTGGGGTACCGACATAAAAGGCGATATTGTCGATGAGTCTTATTATCGCTCCGAGCTGGTAGAGCGCGACATTGTGTCTGCAGCTCGTACTTACCCTAACCAAGTCGCTTTTGAAGAATCGGTCCCAATTTATCATGATTATAATATTGTCGGAGTTGGCTGGACGGCAATGACAATGCTCACCACAAATACAGGCGTTCCGATTGCGTTTATCGCTGCGGATAATTTGCTAACACGAAGCCCTTTAACTTCACAACTGCGTGAAGTGATACGTATCTTCGCCTCTAGCCTTGCTGAAGTCTTACAAAGAACCATGGCGCAAGAAGAGATCAAAAAGCTCAATGAAACCCTAGAACAAGAGGTTAGCAAGCGAACTCAAGAGCTTGAAAATGCCATTGAACAGCTCGATGTGATTTCTAAACTCGACCCGCTGACTCGTCTTGGTAACCGCCGTATGCTGTCACAAGTTTTAGATGATCTGAATTGTGAGGAACAAGGTGCATTTGCTACGCAGAATGAGGTCACCTTTGGGTTAATTCTTGTCGATCTTGACCATTTTGGTTTGTACAACAGTGTCTATGGCCATACTGAGGGGGATGTCGCTTTACGTGCCATTGGCAAGATACTGAGCACTCATGTTTACGGTGATCAAGAAACCTTCTGCCGTATCGGCGGTGAGGAGTTTATGTTGTTGATGATCGGCACCAATCACACAACAACAAAGCAGCGTGCAGAGTCGATTCGACAAAGTATTGAAGATGCAAAAATTCTCCATTGTAAAAGTAGCACTAGCCAATATTTAACCGCGTCTGTGGGTTATGTATCGATAACTTCGGATCAGCGCCAGTTCGATTTTGATTTGTTGTATGGCAAGGCTGATAAGGCTTTGTATAAGGCGAAAGATTCGGGGCGAAATAGAATTGTCTCTGCTCTAAAGCGAAGAAAGGTTGCGGCTACACTGACTTAGTGTGGTATCTGTTTTTCCCGTTCTCAAAAACGACTGAAGCCGTGATGTTCACAATGTGGTCATCACGGCTTCATTTTTCTGCCAGTTTTATTTCCTGGTTAATTAAAGCGTTTCTAGTGAACTTTTACGCGTTTTGTTAGAGACTCGCTTTGGCTTCTTAACTACTTTGATTGCCTCAGTAGGATCCCATGGCTGACTTAGTGAGCCATCTTCACCATAGAGACTTTGATTGAGCTTCGTTAGCTCGACTTCAATTGCTTCTAATGTTTCATCACTCAAATCTGGGTTTTCTGTTTTCCATTGCTCAAGCAGGGTTCTGGTCATCACACCATCTTTCATTTTCAGAGCGGCAATAAGCGCTTCTGCCGTATCGGATTGACGTTCATCTTTTTGCTTTGGTTTTACTGCTGCGCCGCGGCGTGACCAGAAGTAGAAAGCAATCGCAGAACTGGTTAACCACAACACAGCAAACAGCGCTGTTAGATAAGGCCACATTCCTGGGTTTTCAACGGTAACAATCGTCGGGCTGGCTTGTTGTGTCGGCGCTTCAATCGTTGGAGGAGGCGTACTTGATGCAGCTTGCTCGCTAGCTTGTACCGACAATTCTAAGCCAAGTGCTTTAGTGGTTTGTTCCGATTGCGTATCGGTGTTGAACCAAGCTTGAGACACATCAGGAAGCGAAATATTTCCAGCTTCTTTCGGAATCAATACTTGCTTATAAACAACCACAGCATCACCAGACTGGTTTGTGCCAAATTGCGGTTTCTCTTCGTAAATACGTATCGATTTAGGGTAGATGATGTTCAGTTTCGGCAGTTGGTGTTGTGTTAAATTGCTAGCCGTCATAGTGATGGTTCGAGTTAACGAATCACCGGCTTCCAATTCAAAACCTTGCTTATTACTATCAAAACCATTGCTATCTGTTAGCTCATTACCTTGGCTGTCTGACCATTTCTGTAGCAACTTGAAGTCGGAGGTTGGTAACCACTCACCTTGATAGCCTTCTGGTACAGGCTTGACGGTGACATTCAGACTTTCAACAGGAGTATCGAGCTGGAAAAGGCGAGTTTTGCTTGAGTTGTTGGTTGAGTAAACAACAGCACCGGTTAACTTTGGCCCTTGAAGCTGAAATTGCCCTGCTTGTTGTGACGATATATGGAAAGATTGCTGAACAACCGTGACTTCTTGTCCGTTGATAACATCTTGAAATTGCTTAGACTCTCCAATAGGTTCTACGTCTAATTTCGCTGAAGTTGGTGGCGCAATTTTAGGATCTTGCAATCTTCTAGGATCAGCCTTAATGATGAGTTTTACATCAAGCTCCGCGACCTCTTGAGGGTATAGCGAGTCTTTACTCAGATTAAGTTGAAACTCGGCCATATCACTCTGCTTTGGAGCGGCTTTGTTAACCGCAACGTTGATGGTGATCGGCTTAGTTTTAGCGCCTTCAATATCAAAGCTAGGAATCTCTAATCGGCCTAATCGAAGCGGGGCAAGGGTAATATTCCACTCGCTAGACACAGTGCGGCTGCCATTGACGATTCGCATCGATGACCCAAAGCTTGGGGTACCGACGTAGAAATTCTTCTGGAGGGAGGTTAGATCTAAAGCACCTGACGATACTTTTTCATCGGTCGCCACTCTAAGTAGGAAGACTTCATCTTTGGTCACACTGTTTTGCGAAACACTCGCCACAGCGGTCGCTGCGAATACAGAATGTGACGAGAAAACACCGATTAACAGTGTCAGTAGCATTGATAAAAATGGCTTGTTTAAAAATCGCATGGTTACCACTTTTTGTTTTGGTTGTTAGGAGCACTTTTTTGTCGTGCTTGTAGAATCATTTGCGCTTTAAGCAATTGGCTCGGATCACGAGCGCTTTCTACTTGCTCAAGTTTTCGCATATCAGGATCGCTCGACATAGGTTGACCTGATACTTGTGCCGCAGCTTGTTGATCGTTGTTATCAGTGTCTTCCTTAGCAGCCTCTTGTGTTTGTGCTGCCTGAGATACTGAGTCACCCTTGTCCTGTGGCTGTTTATCTTCTTGATCCGCTTGGTTTCTTTGCACAGCTTGCTTGTCGTTTTCTTCATCCGCCTTGGAATCAGGGTGGCTATCAGCTTGGCTTTGGTCAGTATTCTGATCTTGGTTTTCACTTTGATCTTGGCTGCCGCTTTGACTTTGCGACTTCCCATTGTCAGCTGAGCTTTGTTGTTGATCCTGCGAGCTTTGCGAAGAATCATTTTGCTGACCTTGCTGACCTTGCTGACCTTGCTGACCTTGCTGACCTTGCTGACCTTGCTGGTCTTGTTCGTTTTGGTCTTTGGACTCAGAATCGTCTTGCTGTTGCTGTTGCTGTTGCTGTTGCTGTTGCTGTTGCTGTTGCTGTTGCTGTTGCTTCTGAGCTTGTTCGACAATCTCTAGGTTCTTCTTCGCGTAAGCATGTTCAGGGTTACTTTCGAGAATACGTTTATACTCTTTTATCGCTTGGTCGTACTTACCTTGCTTTGCTTGTGCATTGGCGAGGTTGTAGCGAGCATCTTCGCCAGAAAGACCTTGTAGCGTCTGTTCGGCCGCTTCAAAATCACCGGCTTTGTATTGCGCTATGCCTTTCCATTCTTGCTGTTCGAACTGTTCTGCGGCTTGTTGAAAGTCCTCATCTTGATACAACTGATAACCCACTTGGTCATCGGTTTTCCAAGGATTTGCAAACGCAGTATTCGGTTGGCTGAACGAGACAAGTACAGCTAGGCCACACCAAATGACCCCTTTTCGAAATAGGCCAAGGGCAGGAAGTAACAGAAACGGCAATAGCCAGAAGCCGTTGTTTACTCTGGTGTTGAGTGAGTTGTTGGTTTTAGTCACTTCTGATGTTGTCGCAACTCGGTCGAGGTAATTTGCGATGTGTTCAACGTCTGAGTTATTAAATTGCACCTCGGTGAATGTGCCACCAGAGCGACGAGTCAGGTCGCGCATATTGTCTAAGTTAGTTTTTGCCACCACGGTTTGCCCTGAATCTGTTTGCAGCATCGACCCGCTTGGTAGAGAGATTGGCGCGCCACTTTCCGTGCCTACAGCCAAGACTGATAATGTCCAATTGCTGCCAGAGAGTAGCGAGTCGATCTCTTTCTTCTCTTGATCATCGATATCATCGCCAATCAGTACCAGATCGCCTTGATAGATATGGGCTCGAGTCATCATCTCAATCGCAAGCTTAACTGCCGATGCTGCATTGCCGCCTTGGAAGGGCATGATATCTGGTGATAGGTTGGGTACGAGGTTCTTGATGGTGTTGATGTCAGACGTTAGCGGACTAATGGTGTAAGCATCACCTGCGTAGGCTACCATTCCCGTTAGGCCTTCTTTCCATAACGAAAGCAGATCCAGAGCCTTGTATCGCGCCTGTGTTAAACGGTTCGGTTTAATATCTGTGGCGTACATAGACATCGACATATCCATGATCACAACTCGCGCCTGCGTTTTTTCAAAGCTCGGCTGTTCATTTTTTTCAAAGCTTGGTCCAGCTAACGCGATGACACCGACTATCCACCAAATACCAAAGTAAGTACTGCGGTTTTTCGATGGCTTGCTCGATTCAGGAGCCAAGTAGCGGGCGATATGTGACGCTAATAACCCTTGCTTCGATTGTCTCTTGCTAAGCCACCAAGTAACGGGCAGCGCGGCAAGAGCCAAGAACCAATATGGGTAGATAAAAGTAAAGTTAGACATTGTTTCTCCTAATGGCTAACAGCATAAATGCGAAGAACATTGCCGCGGACAGTGGCCATACGAACCACTCTTGTTGTGGTCGCCAGATCTTAGTAGCGTTCGTCACGGGTTCTAATTGGTTGATGGTGTCGTAAATCGTTGCCAGCTCTTTGCTGTCACGCGCACGGAAGTATTGACCGCCAGTGCGTTTAGCGATTTCCATTAGAGTACGCTCATCCAAGTCTTGAGCAGTATTGACCTTACGAGTCATGAAGAACTCTTTGACCATCATTTCACCCGCACCGACACCCACGGTGTAAATTGTGGCGTTGTATTTCTTTGCAATATCCGCCGCTTCAAGTGGATCTAATACGCCCGCGGTATTACTGCCGTCACTGAGTAGAATCATCACACGCTGAGGAGCGTCGCTGTCGACAAAGGTTTTGGTGGCAAGACCGATACCATCACCGATCGCAGTTTGAGTACCGATAAGCTTTAACACCGCTTGATTGAGCTGTTGTGAAAGCGTGTCTCTGTCTAACGTCAGTGGCGTCTGCAAGTAGGCGTGATCAGCAAATAGCACCAATCCGACTCGGTCGCCTTTTCGTCGATCAATAAAGTCACTCAATACATGTTTCACCGCAGATAAGCGATCGATGTATTCGCCATTGAACTGCATGTCTTCTTGGCTCATTGAGTAGGAGAGGTCGACAACCAACATCAAATCACGGTGTTTCGGTTGAAACTCAACCGGTTCACCGTACCAAACTGGGCGTGCCATGGCCGTTACCAATAAAAGCCAGATGATGACCGACAACGCCTTGGGTAAGCGACTGCTCGGCGTTTTGGTATTGCTGTCCTCGGGCAGAAATGGAAGCCTTAGGGCATTGTTCGATTCCGCCTTAGGAGAGAACAAGTAAACGAGAACCGGCAGTGGCGCGAGGAAAAACATCCACCACCAAACGAATTCAATATTTAGTAAGCTCGTGTTTAAAAGATCAGTCATAACGACCTCGCTTTGGAGGAAGGGCTTTACGAAGCCAGATTTCGCAGTCGTTAACCAATTGCTGTTGAGCCTTTTTCTGTTCGTCGGTCATTAAGGTTGCATCTTGGTAGAGCGCTTGTTGCCATTGCGATTGTTTTGCGGCGAACAAAGGTTTTGCCAATTGCGCATCTAAGAACGCCAACCAATCATCACCAGACAAGCCTGCAATTTTTTCACGTGGGAAATAGCTCAGTGCTGCCTGACGAACGATGTCTTGAGCTGCACTCGGAGACAAGGTACTTGAAAGCTGACTATTACGAAAGCAAGCAAGTGCTTCGTTCTTCGCGTATTGGTTCTTTTGTCTGCGTTTTATAATGAAAAATACTAAGGCGATCAGAACGATGGCCGTGATAATGACTAGCCACCAACCCCATGCCAAAGGCCACCATGACGGTGCGCTTGGCGTAATAATCGGGCTCAAGTCGAGAGGTTGATTCATGACTGAACTCCTGATACTTGGCTCATTAACGATTGCGCACAAGACAATGAACTGTATGGGATCGCCAGAGAAAGGCTCATTTGCATCAGTTGTTGTTGCTTCTGACCAAATGCGTGACTGAGCTTTTCCTTTTCCTTGCTTGATGAAAAGTTAAACCAATGCGTTTTATTGCCGTCGGTGATCTGTTTTGAACCTTTGAAAGCAGTGACACCTTGCTCTAATGGATCGTAAAAATGCACCAAGCGAACTCGATTATGTCGACGTATTTGATTGATAAGTGAGTAATTACTTTCGTTATAACGAACGAAATCACTGAGCATAATGATATCGCTTCCTTTCGGGCAAAGCTGGTGAAGAGATTTCAGCCCATGCTCTAAGGTTGTGTCGCTGTTATTGCCTGGGTTGGTCAGCGCTGCGTTATTGATTTCTATGACTTTTTGTAAAATACGCAGCGGAGCATGGTTGCTAGCACTGGGTTTAATCTCAATGATCTCTTGGCCAGTATCTATCACTGCGCCAATACGGTCTTTTTGAGCGACGGTTAACCAACAAAGTTGGCTGGCAAAGTGCGCGAGTTGAACCGATTTAAGTAACAAGGTTGAGCCGAAAATCATACTGCTCGACAGATCTAAGAACAAAATCACAGGCTGTTCTCTTTCTTCAGAAAACAGTTTGGTGTGCGCCTTGCCTGTTCTCGCCGTGACGCGCCAATCAATGCTGCGGATGTCGTCGCCCGCCTGATATTGACGAACCTCAGAGAAATTCATGCCGCGACCTTTACGATTGCTCTCGTGTTGCCCGTTTAGTTGCGACCACAGGCTCTTGGCTGGAGGCAACCAGCGAACAGACTGCGCTTTGTATTGCAGCAGTTCGTCCAGATTTAACGTGACACCGTCACTATGGTTGGGTAATTGATTATTCATGCGCTTATCCTTATGCGCTACCAACCAACGAGATAAGGTGTGCGATCACTTGGTTTGCAGTGACCCCTTCAGCTTGTGCGTGGTAGCTACGAAGCAGGCGGTGGCGCAATACAGGGAATGCCATCGCTTGAACATCTTGTGGGGTAACATAGTCGCGGCCAGCAAGCCAAGCGTGAGCACGGGCACAACGGTCTAACGCAATGGTTGCACGCGGGCTAACACCCATGTCTAACCATTGATCAAGCTGGTCGCTGTATTGCTTAGGTTGGCGCGTCGCCATTACCAGTCTGATTATGTACTGCTCAATGGTGTCTGCCATGTGAATGTTGAGTACTTCTTGGCGAGCTTCGAAGATCGTTTGTTGAGATATAGGCTCTGGTTGAACGGGTTGATTGCCTTGAGCTTCGCCTCTGTTTAGGCGCAAGATCTCCAGCTCACTCTCCATGTCTGGATAAGCCACTTCTAAATGCAGCAAGAAACGGTCTAATTGAGCTTCTGGTAGAGGGTAGGTACCTTCTTGCTCAATCGGGTTTTGCGTTGCCATCACCAAAAACAGATCGGGCAGAGCATAGGTTTTTCGACCTGCGGTCACCTGTTTCTCAGCCATAGCTTCTAGCATTGCGGCTTGCACTTTCGCTGGAGCACGGTTGATCTCATCCGCTAGAATTAGTGAGTTAAAAATCGGGCCAGATTGGAAGGTGAACTCTCCCGTTTCTGGACGGAAAATATCGGTACCCGTTAAATCAGCAGGTAACAAATCTGGCGTGAATTGAATGCGGTGGAAGTCTCCCTCGACACAGTCAGCTAGTGACTTTACGGCGCGGGTTTTTGCCAACCCCGGAGGCCCTTCAACAAGAATATGACCATCTGCCAGTAAGGCGATCATCAGTTGTTTTACGAGCTCTTGCTGACCAATGATTTGAGACTCTAGGTAGTTTTGAAGGATTTCGAAGTTATTTTTATGCATTTTTGGACTCTCTGGGGGCCATTTGATTCTTATTTTGAGTATTGGTCACTGATTAATAGGAAAAAGTTCCAGTACATCTACGTAATTTATTTTTCCAAAAATGGAATGATTTACAAGCGGTTAACGAGAAAAAACCACTGAGCCATGGTTTGTACCATATCAATTGTTTTTTATATATCAAAGCTTCAGAGGTCTGTCGTTAAGTGAGCTTCGGGGAACCTTATTATCCAGATAATTAAAATGAATGGTTACGTTTCATTGTATTAGTCTTGCTGATGGTTTCTTCTATAGAAGAATGATTGCTTTGTTTCACCATGCTTACAAATTTTTGCGAAATACCTCTCTAGTTTGATGGGGTTTAGCCGATATATGGTGGAGAGAGTGCACTACTGGTTTAAGTGCACCAAAAAAATCCTGTTCAGGATATATAAATAACGAGCGATTCTTTTTAAAGGTCCAAATATGTTGAAAACTAACTCTCTGAGTATTAAACAAAAAGTTGTACTTGGAATTACCTTCGCAGTTCTTGCATCAACGGTGATTGTCGGTGCGATGGCACAAAAGCAAGCAAGAGATGTTTTGAGTCATCGATTAGTCGATATTGAGCTTCCGGGAATGTTAGAGCGAATTAATGGTGAAATTGACCGTGAAGTCTCTCAGCTATTGTTAGCTGCAGAACAAATTGCTTCGAATGAATTCATTTCTGACGCTATCGAATCGACCGATCGTGATGCCGTCTTAGAGAACAAGCTAGTAAAGCAATTGAACAATGTTCGTAACCAATACCAGCTAAATGATGCCTCGGTAGCAAACCGTCAAACGGCCTACTACTGGAACCAAGATGGCTTCTTGCGTCAACTCAATCAACAGCAAGATGGTTGGTTCTTTGGCTTTACGCAATCTGGCCAGCAGACAATGGTCAGTATGTTCCAAGAAGCGACAGGTGAAGTGAAAATGTTCGCTAACTACCAACAACCTTCTGGTTTAGCGATGTCTGGCTTATCGAAATCGATGGGTGACATGGTAAGTCTACTCAATAGTTTTAAGATCGAAGATACCGGTTTTGTTTTCTTAACGAATAGCCAAGGTGATGTTCAAATTCATCGCGAACGTTCGCTTAGTGATTCATCACTTCAACAACTTTACGGTCCTCAATCTAGTCAGTTGTTAAGCAAGTCAGGATTTAACCTGATTACAACGGAACATAAAGGACAAGAGTTGTTTGTCGCGAGTTTGTATGTGCCGTCAATGGATTGGTTCGTTGTTGGTGAAGTTCCGACGAGCGAAGTTTTTGCTGAGCTTGATGCAACGGCTAAACAGATGCTGATCATGACCGCTGTTGTAGCGTTAATCTTTATTCTGATGGGCGTAGTGCTAGCAAACAGTATTACTCAACCGATTAAACTTTTGGCTAAGCGATTCGGTGACCTTGGCGAAGGTGACGGTGACCTTGCTCAGCGTATCGAAGTGAAAGGCAACGATGAAATTGCACAGCTTTCAAAGGACTTTAATGGATTCATCGAAAAGATTCACGAGTCGATGAAAGAGGTGTTTTCTACAAGCCAAGCACTTCAAGTCGCCGCTGAGAGTGTTTCTAATAAAGCACACATCACCCACGACAATAGCCAAGAACAACGAGATCAAACTCTTCAGGTAGTTGCAGCCATTAACCAGATGGGCATGACAATCAGCGAGATTGCATCGAATGCGGCAACGGCTGCGGAAACGGCAACACAGGCTTCAGGCAATACTGAAGTAGGCCGATCTGTGGTAAACAAAGCAAAAGACGCGATCAGCCGTTTAGCGCAAGACATCGAAAGTACAGGTCAAGTGGTAGAGCAGTTAGCTTCAACGACTCAAGACATTGGCTCTATTTTGGGTGTAATTCGTGACATCTCTGAACAAACCAACCTACTAGCTCTGAACGCTGCTATTGAAGCTGCGCGTGCGGGTGAACAAGGTCGCGGCTTTGCCGTTGTAGCCGATGAGGTTCGTAACCTAGCAAGCCGTACCGCAGATTCTACTGAAGAGATTCAGAAGATGATCAACCAACTGCAAAGTGATGCTAAAGATGCCGTAACGGCGATGAGTGCAGGCAAAGTGATTACACTTGAAGGCGTATCGGCGTCGGATGAAGCGGTGGACGTACTGGGTGGTATTTCAGACCGTATCGTTGATATCACTGATCGTAACACTCAAGTGGCAACGGCAACGGAAGAGCAATCAACCGTAGTTCATACCATCAACCAGAATATTGAAGAAATCAACGCGATTAACGAAGTGACGACTGGAACCGCAGAGCAGCTTGCTGAAGCGAGCCAAGAACTTCAACAGCTTTCTTCTCGCCTAGATAAGATGGTTGGTTCGTTTAAGCTTTAACAGCCAATAAACATACAGAACTATAATTGGAGCCGGATTCACTTCATGTGAATCCGGCTTTTTTACGTCTAACATGTTTGTTCGTTGATATGGCACTTTACGTTTGGTATGGCTTTTACGTCTGATACTGCTTTTTATGTTTGGTGTGGCTTTTACGTCTGATACTGCTTTTTACGTTTGGTATAGCTTGTTACGTTTGGTATAGCTTTTTACGTTGAACGTCGCCATTCAGACCGCAGTTCTGCATTTAAGCTGATGTTCACTTGATCTGGTTTCGGGCTTTGCACCTAATCGCCCTAGCATCATAGAGCGTAAATGAGTAAAATCTCGCTAGGTTTAATATTTAGGTAAGTATCATGAGCGATTTTGAAAAAGAACTAGAGCAGATGACTCAAGAGATGGGCGATGAGCCTGAAGTGAAACTTCCATCACTTGAAGAGCAAAAAGCGATCGTTGCTGAATTTAAGCGACTAGAAGCGGAAGGCAAACTGACACCTGAAGTGTTAGAACAGCATTTTGGCCAGTTCAATAAAACAAGTGATACGCCAATTCACTAAGTTATTTACTACGATTGGTATTAAAGTTGAGCAAGCCTATATCTTTATCGTATAGATAGGGTGGCTTTTAGCTCCAACAGATAAAGGTCTAGCATTCGCTAGGCCTTTTTTGTTTTTATACTGAACAGACAACAGACAACAGACAACAGACAACAGACAAAGCGCGATCTATTTAATGAAAGTAAAACTCGTTGTCAGAAAATGAGAAATCCCCCTTACAAGGTAAGAGGGGTTCGATATGGGCAAGTTATATCCTAAAAAGACGAACCGATTAGTCGGTGCCGTACTCTTTGTACAAGCGACGACATGCTCTACCATCGCTATGGAACAAGTGACAACGGTGTGCAGGAATACCAATCGCTAGCTTGTCACCAGACTCAATCGTCAACGTGTCTGGCTGGCGATAGATAACGTCAGCATCGGCACTGTCGAGGTTTAGGTAAACTTGTGTTTCGTTACCGAGCTTCTCGACCATCAACACATCAGCTTCAATCGTCGCATCACCTGTTTCAGCAGACAACAAGTGCTCAGGACGAACTCCTAGAGACATACGGTCACCAGCGTTGACAGTCGTGCCATCAACTGGGATCCAGAAAGTCATACCGTTTGAAAGTTGTACCAATACGCGTTCTGCTTCAGCTTGTTCGATGTGAACCGACATAAAGTTCATTTTTGGTGAGCCAATAAAGCCAGCAACGAAACGGTTTTGAGGATAGTGGTAAAGATCAAGAGGTTTACCCACTTGAGAAACAAAACCACCATCAAGCACAACGATTTTATCCGCCATTGTCATCGCTTCAACTTGGTCGTGTGTTACATAAATCATGGTACAGCCCAGTTGACGCTGTAGCTTCGTGATTTGTGAACGCATTTGAACACGCAGTGCTGCATCCAGGTTAGATAGAGGTTCATCAAGTAGGAATACGTTTGGTTGAGAAACCAGAGTACGACCGATAGCAACACGTTGACGTTGACCACCAGACAATGCTTTAGGTTGACGTTCAAGAAGGTGACCAAGCTGAAGGATTTCTGCAGCATGTTCTACACGCTTGTCAATTTCAGCTTTATCGGCGTTTGCCAGTTTAAGACCAAAAGACATGTTGTCGTAGAGATTTAGGTGCGGGTAGAGCGCGTAAGATTGGAATACCATACCCACACCACGTTTTGATGGCTCAACATCGTTCATGCGTTGGTCACCAATGTACAAATCACCAGACGTAATATCTTCTAGACCCGCGATACAGCGTAATAGCGTCGATTTACCACAACCTGATGGTCCAACGAATACTACGAACTCACCTTCGTTGATGTCTAAGGTTACGTCCTTAGAAATCTGTACATCACCATATGATTTATAAACGTTTTTTAACGTGACACTCGCCATCTAGCTTGTCCTCGATCGATCAAATTTTAAGTTTTACTGCTTATCATTATAAGGAATTTTTGGGTCAGCAGTAACTGTAGGAATTGGTAAGTATTGAGTGAGTAAGAAAAAAGTGGGTGGGACTTGGATTCTTTAACCAAGCCCACCCGTCATAGCCAAACTGGTGCCTATTTCCCCCACATCCAGCTAAATCTCCCCCGTGATTCAATCACAGATTTAGCTCGATGCTTAATAAAGACAACAGCGGGCAGTGAAGCCAACTAAATGAAGAATGCGTCAACGCATAACATTCGCTGGTAAAGGGTTCTTACTATCCACTCTTGGATGAATGCAGTTTCGGTGAATTCGCGTAATGGTACATCCTCCCAATAGAAAATTAACTAGGGGGAGTAGGAGGGGAGGAGTAGATAAAGGGGGTTATCTATAACTGGCGATCCAGTTCAAATAAATCCACCGCATAACGGTGATGTGGATCACGATGAGTATCTACTTTGTGACTTCGCTCGCCAATCTTACCGGATGACGATCACGAAATTAGGCCATAATAGCTAGGGCGTAGTGGCTAGGATGATGAGCTGTCATTGATTTTCTCAGATCATAGCCTCCGAAAACTGGCTCGTCTTAATTGAATGCGCCCTACGTATAAATATAAAAAGGATATTGACATGAAAAACGCTCTAAGCGCTGTAGCTCTAGGCACAATCGTTGCTCTGGGTTCTTTTGGTGCAAACGCTGCTATCGAAGAAGGTCAACTAACTATTTGGGTTGGTGGCGACAAAGCTTATGAAGGAATGGCTGAAGTAGGTAAACGCTTTGAAGAAGATACTGGTGTTAAAGTAACCGTCGCTTTCCCTGACAAACTAGAAGAGAAATTCTCTCAGGTTGCAGCAGCTGGCGATGGCCCAGACATGATTTTCTACGCACACGACCGTTTTGGTGGTTTTGCAGAAGCCGGTCTTCTTGTTGATATCAAACCTTCTAAAGAAACTAAAGAAGGTATCGTAGACTTCGCATGGGATGCTGTTTCTTACGACGGTAAAACAATCGCTTACCCAGTTGCAGTTGAGTCAGTTTCTCTTATCTACAACAAAGCACTTGTCCCTAACCCACCTAAGTCTTGGGAAGAGATCCCTGCACTAAACGCTAAGCTTCAAAAAGATGGCAAGAAAGCAATCATGTGGCCTCTACGTGGTGGCGCTTACTTCACATGGCCTCTACTTGCAGCTGACGGCGGTTACGCGTTCAAGCAAACAGCGGAAGGTTACGACATTAAAGATGCAGGCGTAGCGACTGACGGTGTTCAGAAGTCTCTAGGTTTCATTGAGAAGATGGTAAAAGACAAAGTTATTTCTGCGGATATGGATTACTCAGTTGCTGAGTCTGAATTCGTAGCGGGTAACGTTGCAATGACTATTAACGGTCCTTGGGGCTGGGCAAACATCGAGAAAGCTGGCGTAGATTACGGCGTAGCAACATTGCCTAAGTTCAACGGTAAAGCGTCTAAGCCATTCGTTGGTGTATGGGCTGGTGGTATCAGCACCGCTTCTCCAAACCGTGATCTAGCCGTTGAGTTTATGGAAAACTACCTACTAACTGATGAAGGTATGAAGAGCTTGAACGACGACAAGCCATTAGGTGCTGTTGCTCTTAACTCTTTCCAGCGTCAACTAGACAGCGACACTCGTATTGCAGCAACAATGGATAACGCGATGAACGGCGAAATCATGCCTAACATCCCTCAGTTCACAACATTCTGGTACAGCATGGAAGAAGCTATTGGCAACGTAGTTGATAGCCGTCAATCAGTAGAGCAAGCACTAAAAGGTGCTGAAGCTCGAATGACTAAGTAACAACCAAGCACTACCTTTTAAGGAGGGGGCAACCTCTCCTTACTTTTCTATTTTTATATCTCGTTAGCAGGTTCCTCTATGCAGTCAGTTCAAGGTTCAGATGCGATCCCGGCACCATCAAGCCTTCCAGGCAGTAAAAGCGTCTTCATCAAATGGGGGTTGCTTGGTAGTGTTGGCTTAATTAATGGCTACGCTACAATTTTAATGTATTCTCGCGGTGAGCTCGCATTTGCGCTGCTTACTGTGATTTTAACGGCTTTGGCTCTTTACATTTTTGGTAGTAAGAAAACTTACGCCCACCGTTATATTTACCCAGGTATTGCCGGAATGATCTTATTCATTCTTTTCCCACTGGCATATACCGTAGGGCTTGCGTTTACTAACTACAGCGCAAAAAACCAGCTCTCTCTAGAGCGTACTCAAACCGTTCTTTTAGACCGTTCATTCCAAAGCGGTGAAAGCTACCCATTCACTTTGTACAAAACAGATAACGGTCACCAGATCGTTGTGAAAGATGGCGACCAGCTGTTAGCAACTGATGTATTTTCTCTGGAAGGCATGGCATCAACAGAGATGGACCTATCTGCAATTGACTCTGTACAAGGTGAAAAAGAGAAGATCAAAGCGATCATCCAAAATCGCTCTGTGATCAGTGGTGTCGATTTCCATCTGCCAAATGGTGATGACATCCGCATGAGCGGCTTACGTAAATTTGCTGCCGTTGCACCGCTTTACACTCTTCAAGATGACGGGGAAACGTTATACAACAATGAATCTGGTGAAATATTGAAACCAAACATGGAAGTGGGTTTCTACCAACCGGTTGACGAGAAAGGTGAGTTTATCGGTAACGCCATTTCTCCAGGATTTGTTGTAGACATTGGTACAGCCAACTTTGAACGTGTTTGGAAAGATGACGGCATCAAAGAACCGTTTATCAGTATCTTTATTTGGACGGTTGTATTCTCCATTTGTACGGTAGCCTTCACACTTGCAATTGGTTTGGTTCTGGCAAACGTTGTGCAGTGGGAAGAGCTGAAAGGCCGTGCTGTGTATCGTGTTCTACTAATTTTGCCTTACGCCGTACCAGCATTTATCTCGATTCTTATCTTTAAGGGCCTATTCAACCAGAGCTTTGGTGAGATTAACATGGTGCTTGAGAGTATCTTTGGTTTAAGCCCAAACTGGTTCTCCGACCCGATCTTAGCGAAAACCATGGTGTTGATTGTTAACACTTGGCTAGGCTTCCCTTACATGATGATTCTATGTATGGGTCTACTAAAAGCGATTCCTGAAGATTTGTACGAAGCGTCAGCAATCGATGGTGCTAACTTCCTTGATAACTTCAAGCGAATCACTTTTCCATTGATGATAAAACCGTTAACACCGCTATTGATTGCAGCGTTTGCCTTTAACTTCAATAACTTTGTAATGATTCAACTATTGACGAACGGTGGCCCGAACATGATTGGTACTTCTGAGCCAGCGGGTT
This sequence comes from Vibrio sp. 10N.247.310.24, assembly GCF_041467175.1. Lineage (NCBI taxonomy): Bacteria > Pseudomonadati > Pseudomonadota > Gammaproteobacteria > Vibrionales > Vibrionaceae > Vibrio > Vibrio sp. 10N.247.310.24. The sequence goes on along the minus strand of NZ_JBFSUD010000031.1, from coordinate 12,465 downwards.
ACACAGACTTGCTTGTAAGCTACACGTACCGAATTGCATTCGAAGGCGGTGGTGGTCAAGACTTTGGTCTAGCAAGTGCAATCGCAACGCTTATCTTCCTATTGGTTGGTGCCCTAGCGTTACTAAACCTTCGTTTCACTAAATTGACTCAAGATTAAGGAGCACGACAATGGCTATGGTACAAGGTAAGAGCCTTAAATACCGAGTATGGGCAACGCATATTGCGCTGTGGTGCTTCTTAGCGCTAATTATTTTCCCACTACTGATGATTATTGCTATCTCATTCCGCGAAGGTAACTTTGCAACCGGTAGCTTGATTCCAGACAACCCATCTTTGGAACACTGGAAATTGGCTCTGGGTATGTCAGTGACGAATGCTGATGGCTCAGTTACTCCGCCTCCATTCCCAGTACTGACTTGGCTGTGGAACTCAATAAAAGTAGCGGGTATTACGTCAATTCTTATTGTTACACTGTCGACAACATCGGCTTACGCATTTGCTCGTATGCGCTTTAAAGGTAAAGAAACTATCCTGAAAGCGATGATGATTTTTCAAATGTTCCCTGCGGTATTGGCTCTAGTGGCTATCTACGCACTGTTCGACAAATTAGGGCAATACATCCCATTCTTAGGCTTGAATACGCATGGCGGTCTGATCTTCTCGTACTTGGGCGGTATTGCATTACACGTTTGGACGATTAAGGGCTACTTTGAGACGATTGATAACTCTTTGGAAGAAGCTGCAGCATTAGATGGCGCAACACCTTGGCAAGCGTTCAGATTGGTTCTATTACCACTGTCAGTACCAATCCTAGCGGTTGTATTCATTTTATCTTTCATTGGTGTTGTTGGTGAGGTACCAGTTGCTTCCATCCTATTATCGGACGTGAACTCTTACACGCTAGCGGTAGGTATGCAGCAGTACCTATATCCTCAGAACTACTTATGGGGCGACTTTGCGGCAGCGGCGGTACTTTCTGCACTTCCGATTACTATCGTGTTCTTACTGGCTCAGCGTTGGTTAGTTGGCGGTTTGACGTCGGGTGGTGTAAAAGGATAAGCTGTCCTTATAAGAAAGACAAAAGAGCGACCGTTAGGTCGCTCTATATTGGCATTTTTATTACATCATTTGGTTTGGCCGCCGATCAGTAATAAAAATAACCCTCAGGTTACGCATAGCTGGCTACTAATCAGGTTCCTTACGCTATTAATGATTAGTGGTTTTTGTAACTCTAACCCAGGTACTTACTTGGGTTTTTTTATGCCCGCTACTTTTATCTCTATCTCTATCTCAATTTCTATCTTTATCTCTATCTCTATCTCAGCCTTTTTGGTTTCTTTCAGTCATTAAATACTGAAGCACCTCTTTCCTGGATTTTCTGGTTTCATCTCTCTAATTGAAGACATCAACGAGTCTCACAAATCAGACTCTCAGTATAGGGGGCCACAGCTCTATTGATATATAAGTAATATTTCCATGCGTGATACTTCAATAATTTGGATGCAACGGATCGGTCGATTACACAGAAAGTGCCTATAAAGGCAGACTCGTGTTAATGTTTTGTGGTGGGTATTCTCGGTAGTTATTGATTTGGTGGTAAATATTTCCAAAATGGAAAAGGAAAAGGAAAAGGAAAAGGAAGAGGTGATGTGAGACTAAAACTCTTTGCTAGAAGGTGCGCAACCTAAATGCTGAAGTAAAACATAGATGCTGTCTTGATAAAGAGCTACGCGACGAAACAGATCCGCAAACGTCTGATCACCGCCAAAACAAGCTTGGATATAGTGGTTAATTTCATTAGTGTCGTAGCCTTCGACGTACAAACTTCTAACCCATTGATACTCAACTGCCTTCAAGTTCGTCAGTGTAGATTCGCAAAGGGTGGGAAATGTCGTGCTCAAAAGTGGCTCCAAGAAATTTAAATACATCCATTATGATTGGCGGTATTTAAACAGAGCAAAATGACGACTTTATTACAGTCAAAATAAATCCGTGAACAAGTATCGGATCATTTTAACTTTTGACTGGGTATCACGCTTTATAGTCAGCATTAGGTGTGTAACGGATTTACTTGGGTATAGAGAGGGAATTGAAAATGCCAAGCAAGTACTGCCTGGCATCGTAATAAGGTTTTGTAGGGTAGATCTGCTAGTGGCGCCTATTTAAGATACTTTACGTGTGCTTCCATCTCTTCACCGATCTGTTTTCGCATGTTCATTAGACGAATAGCAGAATCTCTTAATTCGATGTCTTCTGATGTTTCTGGTACCCATTCTGGCACTTTAGTCGGGTTACCATTTTCATCAACAGCGACCATAATAACGATACAGTGAGTCGTTAGGCGGTTGTTGAGTTCTTTTGGGTCGCTGGCTTGAACATCGATAGCGATGTGCATAGAAGATGACCCTGTATAAATGACCTTCGCACTTACTTCAACAAGGTTACCCACATGGATTGGAGCAACGAATCGAATACCACCAGCGTAAGCGGTAATACAGTACTTACCACTCCATCCAGCAGAACAAGCGTAAGCCGCTAAATCGACCCATTTCATTACGGCACCACCATGAACTTTACCACCAAAGTTCACATCCCCGGGTTCAGCTAAAAAACGCAGAGTAACGTCTCGTTTACCATCTTGTCGGCTATTGTGACTGCTCATCTATCTTCCTTCATTATTATTGTTCTGAATAACATGCTCGTTACTTGCTAATAACAATATACTTAAGATGACATAAATTAAAGCGGATAATCTCACGAACAAGACTATTTTTTCAGACAGATGGCGAGTTGATGACTATTGATGTTTAAAGGAGGTGGACGTGACTCTCCAACAGAGGAGTACTCTATCGAGCAAGTTGGCGGAAGGGTCGATTGAAAAAAAAACACCTAGCGGAATGCTAGGTGTTTCTAAGCCGTGTGGTACTCATATCGGTACCTTTTTGAGTTAGCCAACTAACCGTCGCTTATCTGGTTTAGTTAAAGTGATGGTATCTTAATTAATCCCAAAACGATAGTTTTGGTTGTTTTCTTATAAGCTCACTTTCTGTTCGGAAAGTATAGAACCTTCGCGTAGATATTTCCTTTCTTATTATTGCTAGAAAATTCTTTTAATGCATTTTGCAGTAATAATCTGTATTTGTCGGGGAGTTAAGGTGTTAAAACTAAATTGGTGTCAATTTTAAAGTATTCACTTTTGTATAAACCAAAGTAACTAGACGGTTCTTTCGTTGCTGTAACTTTTCTAAATGGCTCATAGTGACCTGGGTTACATGAGCCGTGTGAACATAGGAGAGCGATTAGAGCAACAGTTACCTGCTTTCTGGAGAGTTATTCTAACGCTTTGAATAATTAAACCGTACTTAGTGCATTAAACGGAAGTTGCTGAGATATTGCAATAGTAAACACCATTATTAAGCGTACTTAAAAGCTTCATGAACGAAAAATAAAATCAGAGAGCATGAATCGAGAAATCGACAATAAACAACAGTACCTGCTAACGAGGCAGGTACTGAGTGGAAAATGGAATGGGGCATTGTCGCAGGTTAAGCGGGGTTAGTTTTGCTGAGGTAAGGGAGCCTCAAGCCTTGGTTTTCTTTTGATTTGAGCAAGGATGACACCGGAAATCACCATCACACCACCAAGGATGTGGAACTGGTTAATCTTTTCGCCCAGCCAGGTGGAAGCTAATACAATCGCGATAACTGGCATCAAATTCATAAACATCGCGCTTGAGTCAGCACCAATCGTGTCAATCGCCTTCACCCACATCCAAGGCGCTAAAATTGAAGCGGCCACCGCGGCGTAAGCTATCAATGGGATCGCTTGTTGCGGTGGTAAAAGCTGTTCGCTGGTAAGCCAAAGTGGCGTAAGCATCGCGACAGCAAACAGACCCTGAATGTAAATCACCACCCAGCTACTGATTGGCATTTTCCAGCGTTTCAATAACACACAGTAAGAAGCATAAACAAAGGCCGCAATTAACATATAGCCATCGCCTTGAGTCAATTCTTGATGCATGAAGAATAACGGGTCGCCTCTACCTAACATCAGAGCTAAGCCTGACAGTGACAACACACCGCCAACAATACTCAAACTAGAAATCGACTTGTGCAACAGAGGGACGCTTAAAAACACACTGATCAACGGGACTAGAGACGTGATCAATGCCATGTTGGAAGCGGTTGTGGTTAAGCCTGCGTAGTAACCTAGAGATTGGTTCAACACCATGCCCAAAAAGCCGAGGAACGCTAATTTCGATAGGTTTGGCTTAATGACAGCCCACTGCTTCATCACCGGGCGAATACAGAAAGGCGTGAGAATTAGCATCGCAAAAAACCAGCGGTAAAAACTCATCGCGCTAGGTTCTATGGTGCTTGCAGCAAGCTTGTTGACGATTGCATTGGCGCCCCAGATACAGACTGTAAAAAATGGTAAGAGATAATGCATGTGAATTCCATGGCGAATGAGTTGATGCGGCTAGTTTGACAGGTCGTTATACTTACAAGTATCTTTAGAAAGACATCAGGCGCGATAGGAAGACAAGTTTGAAAAAACACTCCAGAAACCTTCATCCATCCTTATCAATTGATAAGGCACCATCCAACGTATTTATGAATTTTGAAGCGTTTCTTTCGAACACTGAAACCCGAGTTCATAGCCACTCATGGGGACAGGTTCAATTGATCAGTGGCGGTATATTAGAGATGGAAGCGGAAAGCACCCGATTTCTAGCACCACCGCATTTGGCGATTTGGGTACCGGCCGGGGTGATGCATTGCAGTTATAACCGTAAGCCTTTGGACTACTGTTCGCTAAATATCGCCCCAGAGCTCACGCAACACCTGCCAGATAAAACCAGCCTTATAAAGATCACGCCGATTGTGTCTTCTATCATCGATGATTTTCGCGATCGTGGAATCAATGTTGCGGAAACAGAGCAAGACCAAAGGCTCGTTCAGGTACTGCTTGACCAACTTGCGCAGCGTGAGGTTGAACACCACTTCTTGCCTTCGACCGACAATAAGTACCTCGCGCCTATATTGGCTTCTGTTGAAGAAAACCCAACCGATGAAGTGACACTGAAAGATTGGGCTGAACGTGTCCACACCACGGAAAGAACCCTTTCTCGCCACTGCCAGACGGAGCTTGGAATGAGCTTTACAGAGTGGCGATTACGTGTCCGCTATCTGTACTCGATGGACTTGTTAAGAAACGGCCAATCGGTCAAAGAGGTGGCTCTTACATTGGGCTATAACCAAGCCAGCCCATTTATCACAATGTTCAAACGTTACGCGAACCAGACGCCAGAACAGTATAAGAACCGTTTGTTGTGATTGGTTTCTTTCATCCGATGTATTAATAATTGATGTTTCCCTTTTTATATTTAAGTTTTTGTTATTAAAAGATTAAATTCGGTGTTGATAGCGGACGTACACGTCTGTTTCGTCAATGGTTTGAATTTGGTTATATAAGCATTTAGTTTTTTTATCGTATTTGAGTGAAAATTTATATAATCACTTACTCAAAATGCCGAGGAAAAATTTGAAGTTTATTATCCCAACGATATCAGTATTAGCTGGAACACTTTCTGCATGTGGTGGTGGTAGCGATAGCGCTGCGCCACCACCTAAAAAGACTAAAACCGTAGTTCCTCAAATGTCTATGACTCCGGCATCAGGAAGTGTTGCAGACCCAAAAGATGACGTTGCAAAAAACTCTTATAGCAGTCCTGTCATGTATTCAGCTAATGCTATAGGTAGCACTGATCTCAAAGAGTGTATCAAGTCTCTAAACCTATTTAATATTTATAGTATTGGTTGGGACGATGAATTTAATGAAGAGCTTTCATCTAAGCAGCAAAAAGATCTCAAAGGTTTTTATGGTGTTTATGGCGCAAACGGAATTGTCGATTACTCTGCCCACACCACCGAAGCTATCGAAGCTAAAGATTGGATCAGTTATTTCTACTACGATGCAAATTTTCAAGATTGTGAAGCGCGTCGTTACAAGTCATATGCCAAGGTCAATAAAGTAGGCCAAGACATTACCGAGCTTAGCTACAAGTACAGTGTAGATGCTACGACAAACACACCTCAACAAGATATAAGTAACTATACGGCTTGGCAAAGCGACGCTGCGAAAAACACAGTGGTTGGTTTAGTGACCAACATTACAACAGGTAGCATTCAACACAAGCAGCAACTGAAAAGCTTCACATCCGACAATGGGCGCTTTGTTGATAACGTCAATTTCAGCAAGATGTTTAGAAATAGCTATTTCTTTGAGTCTTATGACAATGGCGAAGTTGAGTTCCAAGTTGTTGGCGGTAAGGTGATTGATAGATATGCAAAATTAAACCAGTCAGCCCCAGATACATACTATGCAGTTAACTTGATCTCGGCATACTTCCCAGGTGTTGGAACAAGAATTAATTGGTGTGTACGAGGGAGCCAGTTCGTACTAAACAAAGAGACGCCTATCAGCGAAGCACAATACAGCAGCATTATTGAAAATGGTGATTTGGGAGCGGCTTACTGTGACCCATTTGATGCGAATATCAGCCAAGTTCGTTACTACGATACGAAAGGAAGTATAGTCTCAGACAGCTCCGTAATTGCGCTTGAGTTAAACAATAAGTTGGCACACGGCACTATTGTTAAAGACAAGTTGGATCAACGAGTAGCAAATAAGAAGTTGTACTTAGGAAAAACACACAGTGAATATTTCCAAGATACTTCTTTGGCGAATCAAGTTGATCAGATCAAAGCCGATTTGACTAAATAGCGTTTAGACGAGCGTTATGAAGGTATGCCTCCATAATCTCTAATCGTAAATTGCCATCCTCGTGATGGCTTTTTCATATCACGAGTGGGTTGGCAAGCAGTCGCGTGGCAAGACCTTCGAAATCTTAAATATTTGTTTGGCGCTTATATCCAATCATGGGCTACCGCCATTAACGAAACAAAACTGGTCAGTACATTCGAGAGGATGGTAACCACATGAATGAGATGCACTAATTTCTTCCCTTTAAAGGCTTTAAATGAGTAGATTGTTGAAAGCAAAGATAGGACAAAAAACAGACCAATAGGCCAATACCAATAATACAGGGGGTCAAACTGAGTAAATTCGCATGCAACAACAGCATAAAAAAATCCAACTAAGGATAATAGGCCGTGAGCAGATTGAGCAATCGACCTGGAATTTAAGTAGTAGAGATAAGAAACCATGGGGTAGAAGGCTAATAAAACCCAAACTTGGCTAATCACAGTCAGTTGGTAGTCACTCATAATTCTCTCGAACACCTAATGCCTTGTCAATTTGTGGAAACTATACGACGAAGCTATATACGTAAACGTTATATACGCAAAAAAATATGCGAGTACTCTAACCAAAAAAACTAATCATTACAAAGTGCTATTGGAGTGCGTTGAATCGATTGACAAGTAGTTTAATAATGAATGAGGCTATAAGTATTTACCTGCATTTTCATAAGCTTCGATTTCTATCGGTGCTTCAACGTAACCAAAGATGGCTAGTTGCAATAAATACTTTTTAGTAAATGCTTCAAGCCCCAAATCTTCGACTTGTTTTACATGAATCAATTCATGAGAAAGTAGTAATTTGTCACCTTTTGCTTTGTTAGCGATCCAAATGCCATAACCAAATGTTGAACCCGTAAAGTAAGGAGAGTCAAGCCCCAAACGTTGCATTTGAAATAGCAACGATTCATTTTCAGGCAAAGGAATTGAATCGGCATAATGTACGCGGATTTTTTCAGGATATTTGATGCCAATCTTATGTGCAATTTCAACGTATTGAGGTAGTAAAGGGATACCTTGGGTTAGTGCTATTTGTTCATTTTTTCTTACATACTTAATAGACAGTGGGAAGTATGCTTCTAGTTGCTCTAATAGATGGCTAGGAGGGCCAGCATAGACGTCGTTTTTATCTTCACATCCTAGAATTGAAATAACTAAGATCAAAAGAGTGATAAATTTAAGTGATGCTTTCATTTGTTGCGAACTCCTTTTTATCGTTATTTGTCTTGTAAGAAAAGTAAGTGTCCATTAGCACAATAACAATATTCTCGAAATATATGACGTTGCCTTAGCGAAGGTTCTTAGGGTATTACTCTTTAAACATCGTTGTATTTGAAATAGGGGTTGTATTGCGATGGGTTTCACGTTTTCCCTCGACAAAACAATGAATTAAGTCGAGATCTACAAAGTTATATCCACGGTAGTAAAATTTTCGGTATAGCAAAAGCTTTGGATCGTAATGGTGCTCGTGCCGGTATGCTTAGTACCCAGTCAACTCCATATAGCCCGTACCAGAGTGTGTTCCTTCAATAACGATTGGCCCTTCCCAATAGGGTACAGACAGTGGCATTTTTGCTTCTGGATTGAGTGCCGAGACGGTCAGTTCGATCTGTTGAGTTGGAATTGAAATTTGCCATTCTGTTGGATAATCGCGTCCGTCGATTTCTGTTTGCTTGACGGCGGTTAGGGTTATCTCTTGTTGTGAAATGGCAATGCCAGAACCGTCTTGCTGCATTAATCTTGCGTTAGCATAACTGGCTTCGCCTGATGTTGAGTTTCGAAGCTGAAATACCACTAAGCTGGTTTCATCACTCAGCCTTAGCGCAAACCAATCCCAACCTTGTTGCGAGTCGAGTAAAAACTGAGAGCTCCATTCTCGGTCTATCCAACCTTTACCAGAAACCTGATGAGTGACTCCATCAATGGTTACCTCGCCTGATACATCGATGAATGGTTGGCTGTAGTAGTAGGAAGCCACTTTGCCATCGCTACTTTTAGTGCTGTAGCCTTGTTCGCCTTGCTTTTGATAAGGCGCGTTGTTGGTTAACTTAAGCGAGTATCCAAATTGACCCGAGTTAGCGACCAATGTAGCTGGGAACAGGTCATCGGTCGTCGACGTCCATTGCCAGTCATCAAGATAGACACGAAATGGTGAAGCGCTTACTCCTGCCAGTTCTGCTTGGTTACGTGACCACTTTTCATCGGCATAGTGTTTGTCTTCGGTGGTGACAGCGCTGTGTGCCATGTAGATCTGCTGACTTTGCCACGTGGTTTTCTTAGTGCTATTGCCACTTTCCTGTGGTGCAGCCGCAAAGCGGAATTGAGTCCACTGCACGCCTAAAGTATTGCCGTCTCCATCAATTAAGTTTGCGGTTAAGTACCACCATTCATGACGAAAATCAGGGTGTGCTTGATGGTCGGCAGGGAAGGTGATCTCCACGCATTTTAATACCGACGTGAATTGCTCAGTCTCTTTTTGTACTTCATTCTCGGTTTGTGCTCCAGTACCGAGTATCGAACCCATATTTTGAGCTGATGGTTGCGTGGACTCCTCGCATCCTAAAAAGAATAAGGGGGTAAGTGTGAGAACGAAAACTCTCATTGTTCGATTCATCACAACACCTCGCTCTGTAAACTGGATACCACGGGTTTGCTGACCAAACGCCACTGTGGGATCAAGGTCGCGAACACAGCCACTAAAATGGTGATGGCTGCGATGCTGAGTGCATCACTCCAATTCCATACGTAATTTAGGCTCCAACCAAAGGCGCGCAGGGTAACGATGTCCGTCAACACATAGCCGACCATAGCGCCGAGTGGTAAGGCGATAACCAGAGTGAAGGCGACCAGAACAACGATTTGCCCGACTACCATTGCAATCAATTTTCTCTGACTAACACCGAGCGCATACAACCTTGCAATAGCGGCTTTGCGTGCATCGAGCAACATGAAACAGGCGCAGAACAACCCTATCACCGCGACCATTAATGTGACGCCATTAAGCGCCCGAGTGATGGCAAAAGTTTGTGAGAAGATATCTAAAGCGATCGATTTGATCTGTGCTTGATCGTAAAGCTGGCTAGGGTGCAAATTGAGTTGTTGGCGTAGCTGTTCGTACACCACTTGTGGGTCGCCAGAAACTTTGATTCCCAAGCTGGTGGGTAAGTCAGTAAATCCGCTTTCGATCCACAAATTAGGCGCAAGTAACACTTCGCCATTCGGTGAGCCGTAATCGTGGAAAATCGCCCCGACGATGAGTGTTTTGTCTTGGATCGCGTCGAGCTTGAGTTGGCTTCCAAGCGGCAAGCCGAGCTTCACCGCCGTAGGTTCACTGATCGCCACGAATTCACCTTGGTAAAAGTGCGTCCAGAAATCATCAAGGTAGGATTGGAACACCATGGTTTGCTCAAGTGTGTCTTTGTCTTTGGTGCCGAGCAAAGTCGGTAAACCCTGCAAGTTATCGTCGACATAATATTGCTTATAAACGGTTTCAACATTTTCAAACTGCTCTAACGCACGTTCCACATTCGCGATTTCACCTTGGGCAGGGCTAACGTAAATATCGGCATGTAAGCGCTGTTCAAGCCATTGCTTTAACGTGGATTCAAAGCTGCCGACTAAGGTATTCATTCCCACATTGGCGGTGACGGCGAGAAGCAACGCCATCATGGCAAGGGAGAGAGGGGTGTATAGAGACTAGAGATATGAACAATATGGGAGATTAGGGATCAGGCGGACCTTTGGCGGATTAAACGGACCTTTTAATTAAATTAATTCGGGATATAATGGGATTAAGAGAACGGAGGGTATTATGGCTGGTGTTAGAAATTTCGTGATGCAACTTACGAGTGAACAAAAGAAAGAGCTTGATGAAAAGATACGTGAATCGGGCTATGGCAAGTGTACACAAGTCGCTGATTGGGTGAACACTCAATTGGGCGTAAAGACCTCAAGGACTGCTGTGGCAAGGTATGAGCAGGCATTGAGGAAGAAAGATGGGGTGTTTGATACTGGTGGCTCTATTAACGCTATGGCGAAGTTGTCAAGCGTTGGTGGAGAGCTGGCAAGCTTGTACCAAGAGCTTGGCGAGTTAGAGTATCGACGGGCTGAACTGCTGGAACAGATACGGGATTTGATGGATTAATGGATGGGCGCATGTTGCGCCCTTTTTTGTACCTGTCAAAGTCGGTACGAAATGAGCAATAAATCTGAAACGTGTCGTTTTACCCTATCAAAGTGAGCACTGGCTGTTTTTGTTTGTTCGCTGTTTAAATCGAGTTTAAACATTTAAAACGTGAGGCGTTAAAGTCTAACCTTTCTAATCCTCGTCATCAGAACACGCACCGCTTCACCAATGACCTCAATATCATTTAGGTCATCTCCTGAGAAAAACATTTCGTCGTACTCTTTGTTATCGCTTTTTATTTTAAGTGTCTGTTTTATATGGTTGTATTGAATTCTCTTTATGAATAGATCATCTTTCAGACGAATGACATAAACCCCTTCATGTAAAAAGCTATCTAAATTTATCCGTTGTATTAGCACCAGGTCATCTTCATAGAGCGTGGGCTCCATGGAGTCGCCCTTTACAGGAAGGATGAATAGCTCTCTACGGTTCGTTACGCCATAGAGCGATAGAAGCTCTCTCTGGATTGCTACGTATTCATTAGCTTGGTCTTGTTCGTATGGGATGCAGCCATGCCCCGCAGACACTGTGACGTCGTAGACAGGAATCTTAATAGTATCACCAAGATAGGCAACGGAAGGCTCTCTTACCTCGTTGTTTTCCAAGGAGTCTATTACTGATTGAGGAAGGCTGCTTCTGTGGTATTCAAACGCTACGCCCTTTATTTTTGTTCGTTGACGTTTCTTCCACCCTTCTTTTGATGCCTTCCTAGTGACATTGCTTGCGGTGTTTGGCATTCCCTCAAGTTGTGAAATCTCTTCAGACGTAAACCATTCCTTCATGATTTTAAAAGCTCCTATTTGGAATCATTTTGATTTCAAAAAATATAAATAGATACCACCCTTTGTAATCAATTACTTAGGTTGATTTTGGTAATATTTATTGAAATCAATTTGAATTCACTATTGATTTCAAAAAGAATTCAAACTATTCTCTTCCTAACTCGTGAGCTACTCCATGAAGTAGCTCAAATTAACAGGAAGAGGATCGCATGATATGAGCCTTAATAAAAGAGATATGGCGCGAGAAGACATCGTTGCTGAATTAAAGAAACGAAAAATTTCATTACGTTCTTTAGGAAGACAGAACGGACTTTCTCCTCATACATTAAAAAATGCTTTAGATAAATCCTACCGAAATGGCGAAATCATTATCGCAAAGGCGTTGGGAATGAAGCCTGAAGATGTGTGGCCTTCACGATATCAATCTTTTCATAACGCAGCTTAAGTGGGTGGGTTATGACTAATTGGTTTACGACAAAAGAATTGGTTGGACTTCCAGGGTTGCCAGAGCACTCTCAAAATATATCGAGAATGGCAAAGAAAAATGGATGGGAGTTTAGACAAAAAGAAGGCGTTAAGGGTGTTGCTTACGAGTTCTCAATGAATTCACTACCAATACAAACTCAAACAGCTCTGATGAAAAAACAAGGCAAAGTTCAAGTTGGCGATCAGGTT
>NZ_JBFSUD010000030.1:0-55427 GCF_041467175.1 Vibrio sp. 10N.247.310.24 | reverse complement strand
CGAACCGAGGTCCACGGATTTGCAATCCGCTGCATAGCCACTCTGCCAAGGCGCCATTTTTCAACACGTTAGAACCGACTAAACGTTAGCCCCGCTGTGTTCGGGTGCCTACTTTACGGATTGGGTGAAGATAGTCAAACAAAAATGTGAATTTAAATTCTGTTTGCTGACATTTAAATCAAATTGCTGCATGTTCGATCTCTTCAATCAAAAAACACACAGCAAAAACGATTTAAATAAGATGTTCTACCGCTACCACTTCTTCATGAAGCGGCCAACGAGACTTGGATGATACGACCAACAGTGATCAAACATGGTCATAAGTTGAGGGTTACCATACTTAGAAAGACTAACCGCATGGAAACGGTTTTTGTGCTCTTTCAATTTTTCAACCTGAGCAATCATTTCATCAGATTGCTTAGGGGCGATAAAGTCAGAAAGTACGATCAAATCTGCGTTCTTGTATTTATCACCCGTCATCAGGTCAATCGACTTCATGAGTACAGGTTCTAGATCCGTACCGCCGTGGAATGAATAGCTTAAGAAGTCGCTCGCTTCACGCAGGCCATCTTGCCTTGTTAACTCATAGGTAATCTGCTCAGAAGAGAACAGAATCACGTAACAGTCTCTCTCTTCCGCAAGCGCGATTTGCATCAAAGCGTAAGCCATTGCTTTGGCTGACTGCTCTGGGAACCCACTCATAGAACCAGAAGCGTCGACACAGACGATAAACGGGCCCTTTTCAATATCGATATTCTTGCTATCAGGCTTTTGCGCTTTCACTTTACGTAATGTCCGTGATTTACCTTGCGAACGATAGCTCAATAAACGCTTGTCGGCCAAGTGCTTATAAAAGATAACCTCAAGTTCAGGGTAAGCCAAGAACATGGTTTCGTTTGGCAGCATCTTGTTGAGCTCATCACTTTCATGAATCCCAACAATATCATCGACTGCTTCATCGCTTTTCTCTCCAACCATCTGTAGTTCTTCTACAGGGGCTTTGTGTAACGAAGGATCATCTTCCTCACCAGCCATACGGCCTAGTTTTTCTGCGATCTCTTGCAAACCCTTGTGCTTATTCAGAAACTCAGCGTGGCGCTTCATGATGGTTAGGTCTGTTTTGCTTAATTTGGCCGATGCCATGTCCCACAAACGCCCTACACTGCCTTCATCGCCCGACTCTGTCACTTTGTCCATGTTTTTCATGGTTTCCATGCGCTGATAAAGATCAGCTAAGACTTTTTCTTTGCTTGTTTCGAGTTCGATGACTTGAGCTTGTTTGATGGCGTCTGATAGCGATTGGTACCATTGATCACAAAAGTAATGTGGAAACATCGCGTTATAAACACCTTTATTGTTTTCCATCAAACGTCTTGCTTGTAGGTAAAATGCTGAGTGCCACTCCAGCTTCTTGATAACGCTATCAATCTCGTCAAAGAACTGAGATTCATCCCAGTAAATCACTTCTTGGTAAAGTGCGATTTCCTCTTGGAAACGGTCGGTTTCACACACTTTAGTGACGCGTTTTTTTACTTTACCGCGCCATTTAACTAAGTGGTTTTTGACTGATGTTTTCACACCTTTATTCTCAGCAGCCATCATCACTTGAGAACGAGCGATAAGATCATTCATCGCGGTATCAATGATACCTGAGTCAGCCACCATCAAAGCGAGGTTTAAGCCGTCAGCTCCTAACATATGCTCCCCCTCTTACTCAAAGTACTGACTCATGAACTTAATGCGTTGCGCGATCTTGCTACTCTTCACTTTTGTCGTTTCAAGCTCTTGTGTTACCGCCTGTAAGCTTGATTCCATCGCTTTCGGTAAATCAGGGTCAATATAGTTATGCGGTAATGCGTCATGGAATTCAGTGCGTACTCTTTTTAACTTGAATTCAGCTGCAGTTAACTGTTCTAGGGCTTTCTCAGCGCCGTTCAACCACTTGTTATACAGTTCTTGATCTAAACCGTCAGTAGTCACCACACTCACCAATACAGAACGATTAGCAATATCTTTGATCACTAATTGATTCGATGCATCCAAGTCGAGCTTTAAGCGGCATAGATTTTTATTTTCGTTTACGTAACCATAAATGTCGCCATGACCTTCTTTTAGAACACGGTCAAAATCATCTTTGGCTACATACACCCAACGACTATCGCCTTTCTCAGATTCAGACACCGACATATTGCTTTGCAGCATAACCAATTTAATAAGATTGTATGCGCTACCGACGCTGTACATTTTCGCGTTCTTGATATCATGTTGGTAAACGTCTTTACGTCGTAAGCCACTGGTTGACTCCACAGAGAGCGACACCGACAGAGTCGATTCAACATCATCTTGAATCTCTTCTAGCTCTTCACGAGACATTTCGATTTGAGATTTAGACTCTTGCTGATCAAACGCTCGGTTCAACGCAAAATCTTTTACAACGCTACGAACCACATCGCGAGATTCAGGGCTATGCCACAAACAATCTTGAAGAAGCATAATATCGAGCGGGTTAACGCTATCACGGCCACTGAAAAATGCGCTCGCTTTCAATAGTTTAACCGCTTTCTTCCAGCGTCTGTCCGAAACATACAAATCCGACTCTGACGCTGAGCCTTGCTTCTTAACCGTGTCTTCAAGCATGGTTTTTAGCTCAAATAACTTGTTAAACGAATTATCCGTCAACTCCAGATTATCGAGTTCTTTCTGCCATTGATGATATTCAATGTCTGTAATCGCTAACCCTTTGGGAATGACAGCTTCTTGAGAAGTACCTGTCGTTAGCATCGATTTGAAGTTTTGTTTGTTTTGAATACGGTTGACGAACACGCGAACTAACATTCGGTCATAAAGTGCTTCTAGTCCACTGTCTTCGTCAGGAAGTTCATTAGACGCTGAAACCAACAAGCGCATCGGCACACGCTCAATGTCTGCGCCGTTTTTAAATGTCTTTTCGTTAACCACAGTCAGTAACGTATTGAGAATGGCAGGGCCTGCTTTCCAGATCTCATCAAGGAATACAACTTGCGCGGTTGGTAGGTAGCCTTCGGTCAGCCTTACGTAACGACCGTTGTCTTTTAATTCTTGAATGCTTAGTGGGCCGAACACTTCCTCAGGAGTAGAGAAACGTGTCATCAAATATTCGAAGTAGCTACTGTTGTCAAAAGCCTGGATGAGGCGTTTAGCGATAAGGCTTTTTGCGATACCCGGAGGGCCCAATAGGAACACACTTTCGCCAGCCAGAGCCGCCAGTAAACAAAGCTTAATGGTGTCTTCTCTTTCATAAACGCCATCAGAGAGAGCATGCGCTAATTTATTGATTCTTTCAGAGAGTAGCGCCTTGTCAGCATGTGAGGAAATAGAAGGGTTCATGCGTTACTCCGAAAATCTTTGAACAGTTGAGAGTGTAGATACGTTTTTATACATTTGTTAGCACTTTGTTACAAGTATCTTTTATTATTGAGTTGCCTTTATATCAGATGGTTAAGCTGCAATTTTCGCGCAATCATAGATTCCAATTATGAGAGTAGCATCACGAATGGTGTGAAACTAAATCTATTGTTAACCCTAATTTTTCTTTTATTTTCGACACCATAGACGTTATGGTGGTACACGTCTTCAGTTATAAGAAAAATTGGCAAGGAAAGTGGCCAGATTGCATGAGTAAAGTTATCCATCAATGGAAAAGTATTTCTCTTATAGAAGAGAACGTGACGCTCCCTACGAACGTCGTGGTAAAACATACAACAATAAACCACCCCGGCGCGGCCGTTATTCTTCCTATCACTTCGTCTGGAAAAATCATCCTCATTAACCAGTTTCGTCCTTCTCTTAAAAAATGGCTTTTGGAACTCCCTGCTGGCACGATGGAAATTGATGAGACACCTCTTCAATGTGCACAACGCGAACTCGAAGAAGAAACGGGTTACAGTGCAACTTATTTCCAGAGCTTGGGACAAGTTACCCCTTTAGCTGGCTTCTGTGATGAGATCCAACACTTGTTCATCGCAAAAGACTTAAGCCTTACTACCCGCTTTGAATGTGATGAAGATGAAGTAATAGAGGTTATCGAACTTAGCTTGGAAGAACTGCAACATAAAATTCGCAACGATCAAATTACCGATACCAAAACCATCGCTTGTTTAAGCAAAGCCCAACTATGTGGCCATCTATAGCCAATTATATGACTACCTAATAGTACTCTAGGAGATAAACATGGACTTTCGTTCTGACACCGTAACTAAACCTTCGCAAGCTATGCGTGATGTAATGGCAAATGCAGAAGTAGGCGATGATGTATATGGCGATGACCCAACCGTCAACGAACTGGAACAATGGGCTGCAAATGAAACCGGTTTTGAAGCGGCTATGTTCACTTCTTCCGGCACACAGGCCAACCTACTGGGTTTAATGGCGCACTGTGAGCGTGGTGACGAATACCTTTGTGGCCAACAAGCGCACAACTACAAATACGAAGCTGGCGGCGCTGCAGTATTAGGCTCGATTCAACCTCAGCCAATCGAGAACAACCCTGACGGCACGTTAGATTTTAAAAAGCTTGCTGCAGCGATTAAGCCAGACGACAGCCACTTTGCTCGTACTAAGCTTCTTAGTTTAGAAAACACAATCAATGGTAAAGTGCTGCCAGTCTCTTACCTAGCGGAAGCGCGTGAGTTCGTAAACCAACACGGCCTGCAAATGCACTTAGATGGCGCGCGTGTCTATAACGCGGCGGCTGCACTAGATGTTCACATTAAAGAGATCGCACAACACTTCGATTCGATGACAATTTGTTTATCAAAAGGTTTGGGTGCTCCGATTGGCTCTCTACTTCTTGGTAGCAAAGCGTACATCGCTAAAGCTCGTCGATTGCGTAAAATGGTCGGTGGTGGTATGCGTCAGGCTGGTATTCTTGCTGCAGCAGGTAAAATGGCGCTCACGGAGAACGTGGCTCAACTTAAAGTAGACCATGAAAACGCAAAAAAACTAGCGATTGGTCTAAGCAAGTTAGAAGGTTTCTCAGTTAACCCTGATTTCATTCAGACTAATATTGTGTTTGCGAAGTTAGATCAGTCGGTTGATATTAACCGTATCGTACGGGAGTTAGGAGAGCAAGGCATTACAATGTCACCAGGTAACCCTGTACGTTTTGTTACTCATAGAGATATCAGTTCAAAAGACATCGCGACTTTCCTAACTAAGTTGGAAAGTGCGCTTTAACGCTGAACAAGATTCGCATTAAAGCAATTAAGACTAGAGCTTCCCTTACGAAGCTTTAGTCTTTTAAAAAAAATCATTCACCTCTTCCACCGAAAAATAGCCACCTCACCTATACCTATACCGACTAATCTGCCTAATAGACTCAACTAAATTAACTGCAACAGAACGCAATCTTGTTTTGGCCTATGTGAATACCTTCTATGTATTAAATTATCGTTAAATTTCGATTTTCATTTGTGAGATTAAATTTTTCATGCACGATAAAATCAAATAATTTAATCGTAATAATTTAATTTTTATTTTCCATGCGTACGGTATTTAAGAATAAAACACACCAATTCTAAAAAAACATCGTAAGAGGCTAATTTAAATAGAAATTACCAACTAATAAAGATAGCCACTTTTCACTATTACAATTAAAATTTGTCACATTCAAATTATAAACCAGTGAATAAAACTAAAAATAAAATATTCCTGGAAGAATAATCCATCGAAAAATTCACCAAAAATAACGCCGTAGACCATAGTTCTAATTTTATCAATTAATAAAAATCCACTCGTAAATTTAACTGTGGGTCAAAAACTGCCTATCTAATTGAAAACAAAATTATTATCTAAAAATGTACTATTTATACCTTACCTTAAACTCATACTAAAACTCATACTTCGTCTAAATAATAAACTTTTTTTACTACTTCACCATTTTTTAAAGCACTTATAGTTTTGAAAGTTAAGCAACAGGTTACATTCAATCAATGAGAGGTGAAATGATGATTAGAGCATTCGTATTTATTCACAAATTCATCGTCTCAACGTTAATTTTTAGTCTGTCACTTTCATTCTACACCAGTGCTAACACCTTAACGTTAGGAATTAATGGCCAGATCAAAGATCGATGCGAAATAAATTTCTTTTCTGGCAATGTCATGAAGTTTACGGAACACCGTGATGTGCAACTATTGCCTTTTAATATGTATTGTAACCGTCCGCTGGGTATAACGATTAATTCAAAATACGGAGGCTTAAAATATCAACACCAAGGGGTTGATATTATTGAAACTTATAATCTGTCATTACAAATAGACGAGCTTCGTCTTTATGAAAGTAGGCACAGCAGCCAACTTACTTCACCAGTAATGATAAACAGTTCTGGTGTTATTCCTTTCTCTCAACAGGGGAGCCTTAGGGTAGCACTCGAAAATAGCTTGCGTTTCGCGGGTTATTATCAAGACGTTATTGAGATCGAAGTTTACCCTTCGATTCATAGCGTGACCAAGTAAAAGCTCTGCAATGTATCTGCAGAACAACATACGCTCAGCAGTATTCGAGCCAATCATTTAAGATAAAGGAATTTCTAATGAAAAAGCTAACACTCTACGCAGCAACAGTCACAGCTATTTTTGGTGCTCAAGTTCAAGCCGCTCCTGGTGATGTCCAGCTAGTTGGTTTTGTTTCACCTGTATGTGAAGTTACTGGTCTTTCAACACAACTGATGGACTTTGGTAATGTATCTCAAATTCAAAACCTTTCTGTTAGTGGCCTTAACATGAAGTGTAATGACGTCGATGGTGCAACTGTAACACTGACGAGTGCTGAGGGTGGTCTAGAGTCCGATGATAGCGAAGACTACGCTCTTACATACGAAGCAACATTTAACCCTTCAGGCTTAGCTCCTTTCACGCTTAATGCGCCAGGAGGCCCAGGCCTAAATGACGTTTCAATCAGTAACTCTTATGGTGGTTCAGGAGTATTGGCGACTGGTGTTGCCGCGTCCATTGATATTGTGACAACAGAAACCTCCCCATGGGCAGGTGGTTATTCAGATACGTTAACCGTAAATATCACCTCAAATTAGAGGTTGAATAAGTCGGGGGCTATTATTTGGCCTCCGACTTCATCTAAGCCTTTGTTGTATTAAAACTTAACCTCAGTTGTATTACGACTCTAGTTTAATTTGGAGCTCATCGCGATGTATAAATGGATCATGCATAAATGGACTGTTCTCTTATTATTGTCACTCACTTGTTTGTCAGCTCATGCGTTCAAAGTAGAGCCGATGTCTATGGAGATGACGCCACTTGGTAAAAGAGCTCAAATGACAATGAGGGTTGAGAATTCGTCTACCGAACCACTCACAGTCGAACTGTCTCCAGTATTTATGACTATGAATGAATACGGAAAAGAGACCACGACGCCTGCAGATGACGAGCTATTAGTGATTCCAGTAACTGCAATTATAGAGCCTGGACGTTCGCAATCTATTATGGTCCGATATTTAGGCGATCCGTCCATTACAGAGTCAAAAGCTTTTCGTATTGCTGTTAAGCAAGTGAAAGTTCAAAGAGCAAGTAGCAACCAAGGGCAAGTGAGTCTGTTACTTCAGTTTAATACGCTTATCAACGTGCGACCTCAGAACACTGCCTCTCAACTAGAAATTAAAAGTATCGAACCAAATAACAAGAATAACAAATGGGTCCTTGAAGTACTGAACAGCGGTAATAGTTATGGTCGGTTAACCAATACGACATGGAAAATTTCTGACGGCAAAAAATCAACCTATTTAAAAGGCGTAGAAATCGCCAAACGTATTCCAGGAACTTTAGTTCTTCCCTATTCCACTCGTTTTTTCGAAATGCAGCCACTTGAAAATTACAATGTAGAGACGCTATCGATTGAAATCGAGCAGGATCAGTAGCAATGAGACGTTATATTTTGGGTGGGTTCATTTCTTGTTTTCTGTGTGCACAAGCGCTTGGCATAACACTGTTTCCAACCGTCATTGAACTCAATACCGATCACAGGGCAACATCGCAACTGGTTGTGACTAACAACTCAACGCGGGATCTCCCACTTGAAGCTAACGTTCGTCGTTTGAAATTCTTACCTGATGGTACGTTCCAAACATCAGATCTATCGAGTGAGGTGATGTTTGTGTTTCCACCTGCCGCTATGTTGGCACCCGGTGAACGTCAAGTATTCCGTATACAATGGTTGGGAAACCGCCAACTCGAAACTTCCCAAAGTTACTTTGTTCGTTTCAGTACCGTAAATATTGGTCAAAACAACGAAAAAATGGACAGTCCTACCAGTTTAACAACCGGTATCAATTTGCAAGTTCACTACAATGCGTTGTTGCACATTCACTCATCCTCGCTAGAGCCTGACGTGAACTTACATATAGATGAACAAGGAAAACTAACACTCACTAATTCAGGGTCGCGATTTACCTATACATCGTTACTTCATTTTAAGGGGCTCGAATCTCAGAACCAAAAGGTACATGAGGCTTTAGGTGAACAGTTTATTCCACCACGCTCGACTATTACTTTGCCTTCTTCTTTAAATTACTTACCAGTAGGCACTTATCATGGATATGAAAACTGAAACCTCTCACAAGATGTGGCAAGTTTTCTATGTCTTGGGATTAGTACTGTTTTATTGTGCCGCCTTAAGCCCTGTAGCTTGGGGCCAGGATATGGTATTGAACCCGACAGGACGAGACATTCAACTTACCTCTTTACTAAGGATAAGTGACACCATTCTTGGTGAAGCGGACATTATCATTACCGCAAACAACGAAATTCTTTTGCCAAAGGAAAGTACGCTGTCTCTCCTTTCGTCTGTCGTCACTCAAGAAGGTATTGGTAAGCTCCATGACACGACAGACGATGAGATGCTGTCACAGCACCACTTTATGAGCGTAGGGCTGGGACTTAATTTCGACTTTTCTTCGTTGGAATGTATCGTGACGGTTCCACCAGAATTTAGCTTAACCCAACAACTCTCGATGAACGGCGCAGATGATTTTTATAACTATGCTGAGCCAAGTCTGTTAAGCGGATACGTTAACGTCGCCCTTTCCGCCAATGAGAGCCAATATGTCGATCAAAAATCGTCAAGGCAAGATCTTTATCGCAGTCAATTCGACTCTGCACTTAACATTGGTTTTTTCAATTTTGAATATGAATCCTATTTAGAAAATGGTTCATCGAAAAAGTCACAATATGTGAGAGAAGGAACTCGTCTTAATATTGACTTTGCACAGCAAGGTACACGACTTGTGCTCGGCGATATGTACAACAGTGGCCAATCTTTTCAGGACAGTACCGACATACTTGGTATTGGCTTAACTCGAGATTTCACACTGATTCCAACCAGAAATGCACGACCACGAGCCAATCAATCATTCACACTTCAAAGAGCCTCGAATGTCGATGTCTATATAGATGGGATTGCAGTCCAACGATTAACTTTAGGCGCTGGTAGCTACAACCTGAGTGATATACCTCTTGCGCAAGGTAGTAACGATATTGTACTCGTCATTACCGATCGTTCTGGGAATGAAGAGCGTATCGAGTTTTCTATTGCGACGGGTAACGACTTACTCAATAGCGGTGAGTTTGAATATAGCATTATGTACGGAGCACCCTCTGAACTCCAAAATGGACAACTAGAATACCTAACCGATGAGCGTATTTTCCATGGTTATATTGATGTGGGTATTAACCCTTGGTTAACGTTAGGTACCAACTTTCAAACCCGTGAAGAGTTATACCAATATGGTACTACCGCACTCCTCGCTTCTAGATGGGGAGTCACTGAACTCAATGCTTCACGTAGCGAACATCCTGTATTTGGAACTGGCGATGCTTACAAATTTGCATTCGATGCGGAATTTTCCAGCAAGAATACACTGGCTCCACAACTGAGTGTGAGTTATGAGTATCTGAGCAACAATTTTACTGGTGTTGCTGGGTTTGACGCCTCCGACAAAGACATCAACTTAACCACTCATTATGCTTCTGCATTCGGTTCGATTTATCTAAGTCGATCATTACGTGCCGCCATGACAGTCAATTACCGTTCAGGAATAGATAAAGAGAACGACTATTGGCTAATTAGCCCGAGTTTATCGGACGGACTGTTTGATACTCACGCAACTTGGAGTGCCCGTGTTAGCTATCAAGATCACGCAAGTAAAGACGATGACATCAGCACTACGCTCACCATAAGTTGGCCTCTTAGCCGACAAACTCGTGTCGTCGGTCGTTACAGTACAGAGCTAAGAGAAGCCGCCTTAGATTACAGCTATCAGAATAATATAGGTAACACCGGAGGGATATCGGGGTTTGCGAGTGTCATTACGAATGAAGAAACGGACGCCGATATGGACGCTGGTATTAACTATACAGCAAACCGTTACGAATTGAGTGCCACCCATGCCTCGCGACTTGACGACATTAATGGTGACACAAGAAACCACAGTACCGACGTGACCATCAGCAGTGCACTTGCGTTTGCAGGTTCATCGGTAACGATCGGCAGACCAGTCCGAGAAGCATTCGCTATTGTCAGCAAGCATGAAAGCCTCGCAGAGAATGACGTGGCATTAGACCCAACAAAAGATGGAGAGTACGCACGCGTTTACCTTAACGGAGATGCCAGTGCCATGGTCCCTGATCTTGTTGCTTATAATAGCCAAGTCATCGGTTATGAGGTCGATAACTTACCACCGGGATATGATTTGGGGGATGGTGCTTTTTGGGTTAAGCCTGATTACAAGCGGGGCTTCCAACTACAAATTGGTTCCGATGCAGTCTTAACCGTGATTGGTAAGCTATACGACCGTCAAAGTAACAATCCAATTTCACTTGTCGCTGGTGTAGCACATTACCTTGGTGAAGCTAAACAGTTACCGATTGACTTCTTTACCAATCGGAGTGGCATATTTGCGATATCTGGGTTAAAGCCAGGGAAATATCAACTGATTCTTGACACTAAAGGACAAGAGTCAGCCGTCATTACTCTCAGCGAGCGCAGTGACAACTTGATCAGACTAGGAGATGTGTATGTGGATTAAACAACTTCGGTGGGGAGGATGGTTCCTCATCGCCATAAATTCTGTATCCTCTGTATTAGCTTGTGAAGCTAGTGCATTGACGATTCAACCCGTCTCATCCGAGTCGCAATACGACGTGTTCAACACAGGTACTTACGCAACAATTAATACTTATAGGATCGATGCGAATATAATTGGCGAAGACTGTAAATTGAGTTTGGTTCTACAACTTAATGATACTAGTCGGACGTTAAAAGGGGTAAACCAAGACAAACTCAACTTCGAGTGGAGTGGACAAGTGGGTGTGCCAATCGCGAATCAGTGGCATTTATCATTAACCGACAGTCAACCTTCGACAACCATACAAATGCGTTTCCCAAGCAAACAGTGGCTAGCGTCAGGAACCTACCGGGGGCTTTTAGAAGTGTCGCCCTCTTATACCTCAGACAACCAACAAATAGAGATTAGCCCTAGCTCACTCCCAGTATCTGTTACCGTGCCACCAGCTGCAAAAGTTCACTTTTATGGGTTAACTCAACAGCATTATGACCTTGATCTAGGAACATTATATTCAAACAAGATTATTCGTTCTGCACCGAACCTATGGGTGCAAAGTAATACAGCGTATACCATCGTATTGGAATCATCCCATCAAGGGATGCTACGTCATGAATCTGATGAGACAAAATGGGATATTCCATACGAACTTTCCCTAGATAACGATAGAGTAAACCTCGGTCAACTTGATGCAAAAATTCAGCGTATTTCGGCTACGATCGGTCAACCTATTCCTTTGAGTTTTGTAATTGGGGAAACAGAGAACAAACCGGGAGGAATATATGACGATACATTACAAATTTCTATAGAACCCCTCCTTTCACAGCAGCCTTAAATATGTAATTATATAAATCCTGAGATATGCAACGCAATTATATAAAACCCAGTATCATATAATCACAACACGATTTGTCAGTTTCGGAGTAAAGTATGCATAACAGTAAAAATAATTTAAAGCACATGCTCCTAATTGGCGATAACGGTATAAATAACCAGTTTATTCAACGAGAAATAGAGAAATACAGTGACTTTTGTTTTAGTCGCGAATGTATTTCAGGCATTGAACGTTCGAATCATCGCAAGACGTTTGATGTCATTCTCATTAGTTACTTACTCTTAGCTGACATCAAAGATGTTTACATCACCTTATCAAAAGTAGAGTCCAACAAATGGGTAATCTATGACGTTCCCTCTGATATTACCGGACAGAGTATTACCGTAATGCAACTATTCAACATATTTAATATAAAGGGCATAATCTATCAAGATGCTCCTGTAGAACACCTTACACGTTGCTTGAAAACGGTTTGTGATGACGACCTATGGTTACCGAGGAAGTTAATGTCGCATATTTTATCCAATGCGCGCTCCCAAACATTCAAGTCACAGGTAATATTATCTACCCTTACAAAAAGAGAAGCTCAAATATTTAAACGAGTTATCAGAGGAGATACAAATTTAGAGATATCAAGTGAACTATTTATTTCAGAAAGTACAGTAAAAACGCATGTATATAATATATATAAAAAAATAAACGTAACCAACCGAAAAGAAGCAATAAGAAAAGCAAATTTTATCAATAGTTTAGAGACTATTATACAACCAGGCATGTAGTTAATATTTGAGTCACAAATATAGAGACACTGGATTGCAGTTATTTTTACAACAGATCGTATTATAATTTAGGCCCTTGAACAGGTGAGCTTCTATTATCCCCCCTTCCATCATAGAATCACAGTCAGACTGAACAATGAAGTTTAAATCATATCACCAGTGAGTTAATTACATTCTGTCATCTAAGGTACGAATAGAATTTTTGAACTCACAAAACATCACTTCTTAAGCCCTCTACTCGCCTAACAGAACGAAGTCAGTTGTAACTGTCAACACTATTAGCTTCTAAAATATCTAAAGCATAAAGCATCTAAAGCATCTAAAGCATCTAAAGCAATTCGGACTTGAGCTTCCCCTTAGGGTAAGCTTTATTGTTATGTTTTTACCGGAGCAAAAGCATGACTTACCGTTCCTTCACTTTGCTATTACTCACTCTTTCCCCTAGCCTTCATGCCTCTAATTTTGGCGATCCTGAACTGGGTAAAATGAAGTCACCAAGTTGCATTTTCTGTCATAACCCCACGGGTGAAACAAGTAACACTGCTTACCCAAAACTTTCTGGCCAAGATTCAACTTACCTCTATAACACAATGAAAGCTTACCAAAACGGTGATAGACAAGGCGCTTACGCTGAGATGATGCAAACACAACTGAGTAAACTCAATGATCAAGACTTGAAAGATATTGCGGCTTTTTATACTTCACAACAGTAATGGATTTCACCTTCATTAGGTCAGTCTAAGTTAAATAAACATCACTAAGTCGCCTATACTTCAAGCAAACTCACTGAGCTCATTGAAGGTCGGGAGAGATATACCTTTACACGTATCATCCAACCCTTACAATGTGCAGCAAATATATTTATCAAGGTTTATCTCTATGTCTATTCAATGGTTTCCGGGTCACATGCATAAAGCCCGTAAAGAAATCGAAGAAGTTATCCCACAGGTTGATGTGATCATCGAAGTACTGGACGCTCGTATCCCGTTCAGTAGTGAAAACCCAATGATCTCTTCACTGCGCGGCGATAAGCCTTGTGTAAAAGTACTGAACAAGCGCGACCTTGCAGATCCTGAGCTCACTGAGCGTTGGATTGAGCACTTCGAGAAAGAGCAAGGCGTTAAAGCGATTGCGATTACTACTAGCGCTAAAGAAGAAGTGAACCACGTTATGGAGCTAGTACGTAAGTTAGCACCGCACCGTGAACAGATGGGTAAGAACATTCGTACAATGATCATGGGCATCCCGAATGTGGGTAAATCGACCATCATCAACTGTTTAGCGGGACGTACGATCGCGGTTACTGGTAACCAACCTGCGGTAACTCGTCGTCAACAACGTATCAATCTACAAAATGGCGTGATCCTTTCAGATACTCCTGGAATCCTATGGCCTAAAGTAGAAAACCCACACAGTGGCTTCCGCTTGGCTGCAACAGGCGCTGTAAAAGATACGGCAATGGAATACGATGAAGTGGCATTCTACACAGTCGAGTACCTTGCAAAGCAATACCCTAATCTTTTGCAAGAACGCTACCAAATTGAAGAGCTTCCAGAGTCTGACATCGAATTGATGGAAGCGATTGGTCGTAAGCGTGGCGCACTTCGTGCTGGTGGTCATATAGACATTCACAAATGTTCTGAAATCCTACTTCATGAACTGCGTAATGGTACTTTAGGTAAAGTAACGTTAGAGCTACCAGAAATGATCACACAAGAGTTGATCGAAGTTGAAGAAGCGGCTGCGCTGAAAGCCGAACAACAGATTAAGAAAAAAGAAGAGCGTCGTAAACGTTACTTGAAGAACAAGCGTTAATCTCTCTTCGTTTTATGAAAAAAATTACATGGTGCGACTAAACGCCAAATAATTGAAGCGTCTACTCTAATCAAAAAAGCCCCGAACAATTTAATGCTCGGGGCTTTTTAGTTTGTTCTTCTGCTTTAAAGCAACTTCAGTAAGAGGTCGCTGTTGAGCAAGGAACCATTATTCAACTTGAAGTGACTAAGAATACACAATGCTTGCTGTTTTCTGTTCAAGTTCAACGGGAGAGCTCCAAGAGATCACCTTCTCATTCACTTGACTTCCACATGGTGCATTCCAAACTTGCTCTAGCTCTTCTTTACCACCAATCGCTTGATAAAAAGCAATGGCTTGGTGATTTTCAGACATCACCTCTAGGTACAGACCTGAATCCGAATAGTATTGCTGCAACCACTTCGATAATTCAGACAATAAACGCTTACCAACACCACGACCGCGATAGGCATTATCTACATGTAACGCATCGATGAACGTGCCACGCTCAAAGTTGTGATTACCAAACGCGCAGACGAAACCAACCAGTAAACCGCCCTCTTCAAGCAATAAAACATGTTGATTAAAAGGAGGGTTAATCAAACGAGTCTGCCAAATAACAGATCTGTCCTCCAAAACGTCATTTTCTAAGTAATCATCAGCAAGAATGCCACGATAATATAGCTTCCAGCTATCCGCGTGTAATTGGGCAATCCGCTCATAATCTTTATATTCAGCTACCTTAATTTCCATTTATTAGCCCTTAGTACTTCCATTTATGACTTGCTACTACATTTCACACTACCTTTATACAATATTTAAGCAAAACATACTAATACACGTTTACACTTTCAATATTGACTTACACGTGTACGCTGATATTCTAGCGCACAGATGTAAGCTCAATGGAAATTTGCTAATGAATAGTGCCGACAAACAATCTACAAAAAAGCCGCCATTAATCTGGCTCAATATTTTTGTATTCTCTTTTAGTATGCTGCTTGCTGTTGTTGCGGCTCCCGTTTATGGCTACTTTTTTGGCTATGGTATGGAGCACTGGATATGGCTAGCAATCTGCTTTACGTTCTGTAACCTTTCAATCACAACGGGTTATCACCGCTTATGGTCTCATAAAGCGTTTGAAGCGCATTCGATCCTAAGATTTTTATTTGCATTAGGTGGTGCATTTGCCCTGCAGAACAGCGCGTTACACTGGTCTTCTGATCACCGTGTGCATCATAAGCACGTGGATAACAATGACAAAGACCCGTACTCTGCAAAACGCGGCTTTTGGTACTCGCACATTGGTTGGATGATTCGTAACTACAGTACCTCAATGTACGAAAACTATGAAAACTGTCGTGACCTGAAGAAAGATAAGATCGTAATGTGGCAGCACAAGCACTATGTTCTTCTGGCGTTGATCATGAACTTCGGTGTTCCTATTGCATTGGGCGTGATTTACGGTGACGTGATTGGCATGTTGTTAATCGTAGGTGCGGTTCGTTTGGTACTTAACCACCACACAACATTCTTCATTAACTCTCTTGCCCACATCTGGGGTAACCAACCTTTTACCGACAAAAACACGGCCCGTGATAACGGTGTGTTAGCAGTACTCACTTTTGGCGAAGGCTACCACAACTTCCACCACATCTTTGAGAACGATTACCGCAACGGCATCTACTGGTGGCAATACGATCCTACAAAATGGTTGATCAAGAGTGCCTCTTTGATGGGACTGGCAAGCAAGCTTAAGAAAACCCCTCAAGCTCGTATCGAAAAAGCAGAAGCATCAATGTTACTTAAACGCACGCAGCAAAAGATCATGCATCGTGCCGACAAGCAACAAATCGCAGACAAACTTCAACAAGAATTCGATGCTCTAGTATCAAACATGAACGAGTATTACGAAGTCAAAAAGCAGCTACTTGAAAGCAAACGCGAAGATGTTGTGAAGAAGTACGAACACTCTCTACTTAAAGTTCGTTACCAACAAATCAAAATGAATTTTGAGCAACAGAAAAAAAATTGGGCAATGACAGTGGAACAGTATGCTTAAGATAGAACAATATACTTAAGGCAGGATAGTCCGCTTAATGCACCAGTAACGACACTGCTTAACTCTTATTTGAAGCCCTCATATTACTATGAGGGCTTTTTTATGAGCGTAACCTATTTGCCATTAGCCATTAGCCAAGTACTCTCAAGTCTAAATTATGGGCTTCAAGAACCATAGTTATTGGATTCCAGAACTCTTTCTTCAATCTGAATTTATACTTATATTACTTTAACTTACTGAGTTTAGACCTAAGGAATTGAAAATGAGCAAACTGACTATTATTGCAACAATCGTCTCTAAAGAAGATAAGATTGAGTTAGTTAAATCAGAGATGATTAAATTGATCGATAAAACCCGTGTTGAAGACGGCTGTATTAACTACGATCTGCACCAAGATAACAGTAACCCTGCTCACTTCATTTTTCATGAGAACTGGGAATCTGAAGCTCACCTAGAGAAACACTTAGCGAGCCAACACATCGCTGAGTACATGGCTGCGACTGAAGACTGTATCGAAACCTTTGTGCTTAATAAAATGACGCACATTGCCTAACCAGTCACTCAGTACTGATTCAATAAAAGCCCTGCTCTGATCGCAGGGTTTATCTTTTGTACACACTTATATCTGCTCATTCTACTTATAAAAAAACCCGCAAGAGTAGCGGGTATGGTCAATAATTAATGCTGTCAAAAACAGATAAGTAACAACCATCAATCCAATATTGAGTACCACTTTACAGTGGCACTCTGACATTTCTTTTGCTGATCGCTAGCACGGGGGCACTAGTTAAAAGCACGAGCCAAAATGCCATTCCCTTGATATTGGTAAACACTTGAATTACTACTTACAAAGACCGATTCTCCGGGTTTAAGAGAAACTGACCGTCCTTCTGAAGTGACGGTCGCCTCTCCTTCCACACAGAACAAGATCTCCGCGCTACGTAAATACTGTGACTTGCTCTCATCAGTCGCAGACAAGATATCAAATCCAAAGTCATCCACAGGAATCGGATAGCTCATCTTGCCCTCTTTCAATACAGGCTTAAGACGAATATCTTCTGGCTTAATCGGCTCAAAGATCGTGTTATCGATAAGTTCAGGAACGTCTATGTATTTGGGTGTAAGACCGGCGCGCAGCACATTGTCTGAGTTTGCCATGATCTCTAAACCCGTACCTTGCACATAAGCGTGAGGTGTTTCTGCGAACAGGAACATCGCTTCACCGGGCGCCAGTTCAACCGTGTTGAGCATCAATGGGGCAAACAAACCAATATCACCCGGATAGTGCTGTTTGAATTCAATGCTGTATTGCAGAGCTTCACGCCCCATGACCGTTTTAGCTGGTCGCGCATGTGCAGCATAAAGCTCATTAAGCGCAGACGCTTTGCGGTCACCTTCAAGAGACATAATTGCGCTAAAGAAAGACTTCAGAGAATCACTGTCGGCATTGGCTTTAAGTACATTAAGCTCAATCGCTAACGAACGAATATCTGCTTCTTCGAACAAGGCAATAATATCGTCGATTGGACGAAAGCCATTCATCGCTTTGTAGAAGGTCAACGCATAAACCAACTCAGGCTTGTGGTTTGGATCTTTGTAATTACGATTTGACGCATTCAAAGGGATACCAAGTGCATTCTCTCGCTCAAAACCTAATTCAGATTTACGCTTATTCGGATGAACCTGAATCGACAACGGTGTTTCAGCTGCTAATACCTTAAATAAGAAAGGTAGTTCACCGAAACGTGCCGCCGTGTACCCACCTAAGACATCGATTCTATTTTCATCAATCATGTGAGAAAGCGGCTCACCGGTATCGCCTACTTTTGAGCAACCATTAGGATGAGCACCCATCCAAATTTCTGCTTGAGGTTCTTGGTTTGGGTTCACAATACCAAACAGTTGGTTAATGGAGTCTTTGCTTCCCCATGCGTAGTTTTGAATAACGTTGTCGAGTTTAAATAGAGACATAATTACTTCTCATTAAAAATCTGGCTGCCAAGCTTGAGCGTGGCGGCGATATTACGGGCAGTACGAGTCAGGTTTTGATTCGCTTCTAATAAAACTTGGTCTAAAGAGTGAGGTGAACGTACAGTTCCAAATAAGCTAGACATTGAACCGTAAAGCTTTTCAACGTCTTGCCCCAAAGAGCCCGCAATTCCTATCGTTGGAATATTCAGCTTTTGAGCTCGCTGAGCGATACCGAAAGGTGTTTTACCTTGCAGGGTTTGGTTGTCCATCTGCCCCTCTCCAGTCACGACCAGTGAAGCACCGTCAAGAACCTTATCTGCACCCAAGGCATCTAGTACCATCTCAATACCCGCTTTAATTTGGATATTGAATGCAAGACTTAACCCCAGTGGTGTACCACCAGCCGCACCAAAACCAGCTGTGTCTCGATGATTAATACCCGTACGCGCTTGAGCGATATCGGCAAAGTGTCCGATCGCAGTATCAAGTTGTTCAACTTGAGCTTTTGATACTCCCTTCTGCGGACCAAACACAGCACTTGCTCCGCTTTCGCCACACAGTGGATTATTTATA
Organism: Vibrio sp. 10N.247.310.24; assembly: GCF_041467175.1. Lineage (NCBI taxonomy): Bacteria > Pseudomonadati > Pseudomonadota > Gammaproteobacteria > Vibrionales > Vibrionaceae > Vibrio > Vibrio sp. 10N.247.310.24. The sequence goes on along the minus strand of NZ_JBFSUD010000030.1, from coordinate 36,303 downwards.
TCACACGCGACCACGAACGTGACTTCTTTACATCTCGGGTGCAGCCCATCAAGATCGATGCTTGCTAGCTGGCTTAATTCGGCACCGCCACCAGATAGCTCGTTTCCTTGCTTGTCTAATAACTTGCCTCCCAACGCTTGTAAAATGCCTGCACCTGCATCGTTGGTTGCGCTACCGCCCAAGCCGATAATGATTTGTTCAACGCCTTGATCTAAAGCATCTTTAATCAATAGCCCTGTGCCAAACGAAGATGCAGTTAAAGGTGATCTTTCTTCTACGGTTAATCGGTCTAAACCCGAAGCTTGGGCAAACTCTACCAAGGCAGCGTTTACGCTTTTTCCATCAACCTGTTGTACAAGTGAAGCCCAGTAAGCCGTGCATTCACGTCCGATTGGATCCGTCGTTTGCAGCCCTTGCTTCTTACCATTGAGCGCGTCTAACAACACGTCTACCGTGCCTTCTCCGCCATCGGCGAGTGGCATTTTCACAAACTCTGCATGAGGGAAAACGTCAGCAAATCCACGCTCAATACAAGACGCAACTTGATGAGCGTCGAGTGATTCTTTAAATGAATCGGGGGCAATTACAATTTTCATTGTCGTTCACCATTCCCGCCCATCAAGGTGAGCGGGTGATTGAAATTAGAATTTGATTTGGAATGTTTTTGCTTGGCAAGATGCCAGTTCGCCAAAAGACAAGTCACCAAAGGTTTCTGTCGCTACATCACCTTCACGAACGCGCTCGTCCATGCTTGTCTCTTTCCAACTTGAAACCGCTTGAGTGAACGAGATTGAATCCGATACTGAACCCGTTTCTGCTGGGTTGTAGACACGCATGATCAGCGCATCTTCGTCTTCCGCTTTCTTAAGTACGCTTAGCACCGCACCTGCTTGTTGCTTAGACAGAAGGCTAAAGCTCATTGGAAGGTTCTGCTCACCTACGTTTAGCTTCATCGCGTTGTAAGGGATCTTGTTGTAGCACTCGATTTGAGTGACATTGTCACGTGCTTGCGCCATGATGTTCGCGTCTATGTGATTACCAGAGAAACCGCATAGAGTGAATTCACACACTAACTTGCCGCGTACTTGTGAGTCCGGTGTCGGGATCTTGATACCTGAAGGACGACCCGGACGAAGCAATAGTTCTTCTTTACCCAACACGCCGATACCACGGAACAATGTCAGTGCGAAGGTATCTCTGTTTTCGTCACCTTGCGAAGCAATCACTTCAAATTCACGCAGGCCATTCGACATAATCGCCATACCCGCTTTGCCGTTTTCTAGCGCTGCGAAGTTCATTAACTGATACACAGGAACTGGCGCTTCTTTCCACTTCTCTTCTTCCCAAACCGCCATAGCAGGGTCATTGGTTGGTCGAGTAATACAACCGAACTGGTTATCTGCAACCACAGTTTCAGAAACGAATGGCGTTGGTACTAGCACACGTACACGGTGGTCGTCGGCTTGGTTGTCTAGCTCCATACGAACTTCAATGCGGCGAGAACCTTGCTTCAATACCACTTGGCATTGCGCGTCAACGAATCCGTTTTGACCCGTACGTTCTTCACGCTCTGCAAGGTTTGCAGGCACGTTCATGCGGAAAGCGATGTTCGCTACCGATTGAAAGCCTTGGTGATCAATCGATGTTTCTACCGGGAACTCATCTGAGTACAGCAACCATTCTTGACGAGATGGAGAGTAATCGTACTCATCGCCGTCATCAGAACCGTCTTCTAAACGAAGTACTTGGTCGAATACTTGCTCTGTCTCTTTATCGAAAATAGTCAGAGTACCGTTGTCGTTTACATTGATTCGGTAGTACTCGTTCTCTAGCAAGTAGTCTTTTTGTTCTGCAACTTTTACTGCGCCCTTCTCGTTACCTTGGATGTGTAACGTGGTGAAGCCCATCGCTGGCACAGTACGTTTGATCTGAATATCAAACTCCATGAACGGGTCGTAGTTACCGTAGTGAACGATTTGACGGTCTACTTTACCTGGGTCAATTTGGCGTTTATCTTGGATGAAGTATTCAACAGGGTTTTCGTTTTCATCAAAAATAGAGAACTCTTGAGCACGGATAGTGATAGTCGTGTTAACCACTTCTTCACGCTCGTATGGCGAAAGGTTGAACATCGCCAGTTTGTCGCAACCTTCGCGATCTGGCATATGGTCGACAATCTTACGCTTGTAGAAGTGAATCAGGTTGGTCGCCATGTCGTCCGCAAGGATGTAGCGGTTTAGGATCTCAGCGTGAACCTTGTCAGAACAACAGCAACCAATCGAGTCGTGAGCGTGGTTCTTCATGCTCTCTTTCCACATTTTCTCAATCAAACCGTGGTGGTACTCAAAGCCTAATGTCCAAGCGATAGACGCTAGCGGTTCTAAGATATTTACAATCTTGTTTTCGATTTCTGCGTGGATCAGTTTGATGTCCATACGCGTAGAAGAGATCGTGCGGTGAACACGCATGTATTTACCGTCGTTGAACTCGCCTTTGATTGTGTCGAGTTGGTCGCGCGCCGCTTCTACTTTCTCAAACACTTCTTCGTAACGGCTCATTGAGAATTCACGATCTGGGTAGATTTCGCGAAGCTTGTCCATTACTTCAAAGATGTCTTTTTGAATCGGCATTTGGTCATGACCGTTCGGCAGCAGGATGTCTTTGGTTACCGATGGTTTCTCTAGCACTGGGAAGTACTTATCTAAACGAGCACGCAGGCCTTCTTCATCTTGAGGAAGGTATTTACCAATCGCGTACCCCAGCGGAAGCACTTGTGCCGTTACTTCACTGCCGTCGTTTGACTGCCATAAGAATTCTGTTTTGTTGGTGCCGTGACGCTCTGAACAACCACGCCAGAACATTGCACGCGTGATATCGAAGCCGTTGTAGATCATCGGCAGCTGAGAGCTCATGCTGAATGAATCTGGTAGGTAACCGATCTTCATTGCATCGCCAAATTTCATACAGTCGCGAATGCCATACATCATGTTACGTACAATCGACTCACCAGAAACTTGCATTGTGTCGGTTTGAGAGTACCAAGGGCCAATAATTAGCTTGCCCGCTTCAACCAATGCTTTTACGCGTTCTGTGTTCTCTGGTTTGATCGCGAAGTAATCTTCTAGAACGGCTGTTTGACCATCTAGAACGTAGTATTTGTATTCTGGATCGCTCTCCAGACGGTTCATGATTTCTTCCATGTTGTTCACTAGAAGAATACGAGACTCTTCTGTTGTGAAATACCATTCACGATCCCAGTGCATGTGTGGAGTAATATGTACGCGTGATGTAGTCATAATCATTTACCTAAATGTGTCGCTTCGAGTAAATCTTAAATTCGAGCTCAAATACGACTAAATTAAAGTTTTTCAAGGGGTTAAAATTGGCTGCCACTAAATTTAGGGTGCAGAAAACCACGCCCAGAATCTGTGAGAATAAAACCGTTAGGAGCACAGGTATTTAGGACAGCCAGTTGTTTGTTATTTTTTATATATTGATTTCGCAGTGAGTTAGCAGCTAACTCAAAATTCAGTTAGTTCTGTGTTGCAGTACTTGCTTCAAACTTACCCTTTTTTACAGCGTGACCACGCCACATCAGAAGAGTAATGGTTGAAATCACTGTGCCGACAATGGCAGCACCGAACCAGATTGCAGCAGCAGAGAATGCGCCCAAACCTGAATCGTGTAACAAGAAGATAGAGAAGATACCTGCACCCGGAGTCGATAGACCAATACCTGCCGCACCAACCATCGCACCTGTAACCACTGATCCTAGTAAGAATGAGCCGATTACACGGATTGGATCTTCAATCGCCATTGGGATCGCACCTTCGGTAATACCCGCTAGGCCAAGTAGCCATGTAGATTTACCGGTTTCAATCTCAAAGTCTTTGAATAGGCGTGGAGCGATCATGGTTGAAGCCGTTACGGTGAACGCTGATACCATTTTTACTGAACCAAAGATTGCGTATGGGCCATAAACACCGTTCGCCATTGCACCTAAACAGAATGCGTAAGCGGCTTTGTTTACCGGACCACCTAAGTCGAATGATACAAACAGACCAAGAATCGCACCCAATAACAGCGCATTGGTGCCTGACATACCGTTCAACCAGTCCGTTAGACCTTGGTTTAGGAACGCAACAGGTTTACCGATAACAAATAGCATCAAGCTACCTGCCACTAAAGTACCGATCACCGGATAAAGGTAGAAAGTAAGGAAGCCGTTAAACGCAGGGCCTAAGCGAACATGCTCTTTTACCCAACGCATCACGTAACCAGCAATCAAACCACCAACAACACCGCCTAGGAAACCAGAGCCAATGATGTTTGCTGCAATACCTGCGGCAAAACCAGGACCAAGTGCCGGTTTATCTGCTAATGAGTAAGCTGTGTAAGCTGCCAGTACTGGCACCATCAATGTACCCAGTAGGCCGCCACCTAGTTTGCGATACATCCATAGCCAAGAATCTTTTGTTGCGTAGAGCTCTTGCAGGTCAAAAATTTGCGCGATAAGAACAGCAACCGCAAGAACAGTACCACCAGCAACGATAAGAGGAACCGCGTAAGAAATACCAGAAAGCAGTGCTTGTTTAAGCTCAGTTTTCAACGGAAGTTTCTTTGGTTTGTCATCAGTAGCAACTTTACGTTCTGCTCCGTTACCTTTTTTCGACTCTTCAATCGCTTCATTAAGAATGCGTTCACCGTGTTTAATCGGTTCTGCAACTGGCGTTTCTACACGAGGAATGCCGTTAAAGCGCTCAGATTCTTTAATCGCCACTTCAGCAGCAAAAACACAAGCCACAGCATTGTTTAATTGCTCAGCCGTTAAGCGATCTTCTATACCGTTTGCGCCCTGTTTTTCAACATGCACGTTATAGCCAAGCTTTTTGCCCGCCTTTTCAAGATACTCTGCCGCCATATAGGTATGAGCAATGCCTGCTGGGCAAGCCGTCACACATACAATTGTCGGGGCATTTGTATCTAAGTTGTCTTGTTTCTCATCTTGTTGATTGTCGCCATCAAGAAGCGCGAAGATTTCTTCAGCGGTTGTTGCTTTTAATACTGCTTCGCGAACATCGTCGTCAACCAATGTAGTTGTCAGTGCAGTAAGCAGATGCATGTGGGTAGAACCCGCTTCTGCATTTGGAATCGCAATTAGGAAGATTAGATTTACATCTTCGTCTTCATCCAAGCCTTTCCATTTCATGTCTTCTTTAAGCGTTGCTACAGCGAAACCAGCTTCTTTAACCGCGTCAGTCTTGCCATGCGGTACTGCTAGGCCTTCGCCAAGCGCTGTCGGGCCTTGCTCTTCACGAGCAAATACTGCATCAAGGTACTCTTGCTTGTTATGCAGTTTGCCTTGCTGATCCAGTTGGTCAGCAAGTGCGTAAATCGCTTCTTCTCGACTGCTAAACGTAGTTTGCAGATTTACGAGCGACTTATTCGTTAGAGTAGTAAGTTTCATAACCTTTGTCCCATAGTCACGGATTAGTACGACAGTCGTCCCTGCCGACGAGAAGAATAATACAACTTCAAGACATTTAATCCGTGATCACGATCTCATCAATACATATTTGTATTTAATTTGTATTTGAATCGTATTGGTAAATCCTTTAAGAAAGCTTGTTATGTATCGTTTAATTTGTATTATATGTACTACAAAACGCCGATACGATGCTCACACTAACCTTTAAAGCAAGGCTTATATAGAGCAAATTTACGTATTTAAGGTACAGGTTCTTAATCAAAGTCTAGTTGTCCTAGCGCACAAATGAGGCAAAAATGGCAAGACTCCCTATGTATCGCCAAATCGCCGATGCAATAAGAGAAAAGATCAGTTCTGGAGAATATAAAGTTGGCGAAGCACTCCCAACAGAAGCGCAATTGCGTGAAGTATTCTCGGTAAGCCGTGTAACGGTTAGGCAGGCGCTGAAACTACTGATCGAAAACGATGAGCTTGAAAGTGTTCAAGGCAGCGGTACTTACGTCAAAGAGAACAAGATCAATTACGACATCTACAAACAGTCGAGCTTTCAAGAAAAGTGGGCGCATTTGGATGTGGTTACACACAGTGAAGTCCTGGCCTTTGAAATGAAGCCGTGTTCTTTGGCGATGTCTGAGCATTTAGATATCAAAGAAGGCGAATTGGTTTTCTACGTAAAACGTGTTCGTTTCATAGACAACAATCCAATCACGGTTGAAGAAACTTGGTTACCTGTTGCCCTATTCCCAGATCTCACCTATCAAGTGATGCAGACATCAAAGTACGACTTTATTGAGAACACCAAAGGCATGGTGATTGATAGAAGTGAGCAAGAATTGGTGCCGATTCTTCCGCCTGAAGATGTTGCGAAACAGCTAGGTATTGACCCAGCTCAGCCTATCATTGAAAAACGTACTCGCGGTTACCTTGCCAATAACACGGTGTTTGAATACAGCCGTAACTACTTCACGTCTAACGATTACCGATTCACTTTGGTCGCAAGACGCCAAAGGTAAGCAATACTATAGGCTTTGGTTTACCTAAACGAATGCACCAAAGAAGCTCTTCCACACTTAGAGCTTCTTTTACCTTTAATACCAAATCACACACCAGATACGCGTTGTGTGATTTGATCACCGAGAATTAAATCTCCCTCCAGGCTTCAACGCGAAGTGCTCGATAGCATTAAAACCACTCTAAAACATCATAAGGCTGTAACACTTTGATTGTGCTTCCCACATCAAATCGCCCGTTCGTCTCTTGCCCCACATAACTCTCTTTTTCTCGCTATTATCACCATTTGCAAATCAACGGCTAAAGTTATCCAACCCTTCCTGTCATATGAAACTAAAACAAGCAAAGGTGATCCAAGTTATATTCTAGGGAGTCACAAAATTTGTTTATTAACATCCAAACAACAGTGGTTAATCAATATTTACAACCACAATTAACATCAAAAAAAATGTTTGTCTTAGATCATACCAAACTCAAGTTTGCCTCGTGCCACAGTGTAGTTTTCTGTACATTCATTGTCATATTCTGAAACACTTTCTTATATTTTTTAAACTTTGTGGAGATTTCTATGTTAGAGCTCTTGATCGGATTAGTGATTACCATTGCTGTTGGTTACTTTATTGTAAAAGGCTATAAAGCAGCGGGCGTGTTACTAACTGCTGGCCTTGCCCTACTTCTTATTACCGGCCTTATTGGTCACACAGTCTTACCAGCTAAAGTCGCATCAACAGGTAACATGGTTACCGACTCACTAGAATTTGTTAAGTACATGCTTCAGTACCGTGGGGGCGGCCTGGGCATGCAAATCATGCTTCTTTGTGGTTTTGCTTCTTACATGACGCACATTGGTGCTAACAACGTAGTAGTGAAACAGTTCTCTAAACCGCTTGCTGCTATTAAATCTCCCTATGTACTTCTTGTTGCGGCTTACATCGTAGCGTGTCTAATGTCTCTAGCAGTAAGTTCTGCAACAGGCCTTGGTGTGTTACTGATGGCGACCCTATTCCCAATGATGACGGCGATGGGTATTTCACGCCCAGCAGCGGTTGCCATTTGTGCATCACCTGCAGCAATCATTCTTTCACCAACCTCTGGTGATGTGGTTATCGCAGCTGAAAAATCAGGCATGTCTCTTGATGTGTTTGCTGTTCAAACAGTATTGCCTGTTTCTATCTGTGCAATCATCGTGATGGCTGGCGCGGCTTTCTTCTGGAACAAATACCTAGATAAAAAAGAAAACACGCCAATGGAAAAAGTAGACGTTTCTGAAATCGAAACAACAGCACCGGCTTTCTACGCTGCACTGCCATTCCTACCTATCATCGGCGTTTTCCTATTCAACGGCCGCACGATTCCAGGGCTTTCACTTGATATCTACACCATTGTTGTAGGTTCTATCTTCGTGGGCGCAGTTATCGATTACGTTGTTAAGAAGTTTGACGGCGAGAAAACATTAGAAGACTTAGATTCTTGCTACCAAGGCATGGCTGACGCGTTCAAAGGCGTGGTAATGTTGTTGGTTGCGGCGGGCGTATTTGCTCAAGGTCTAATGTCTATCGGTGCGATTGATAACCTAATCGGTCTTGCTGAATCTGCAGGCGCAGGCGGTATCGCATTGATGCTTATCCTAACAGGTTTAACGGTTGCTGCAGCTATCGCGACAGGTTCTGGTAACGCGCCTTTCTATGCATTCGTAGAACTGGCTCCATCACTAGCGGCGAAAATGGGCTTGAACCCAGCGTTCCTAATCATCCCTATGCTTCAAGCATCTAACCTAGGCCGTACCATTTCTCCAGTATCTGGCGTAATTGTTGCGACATCGGGTATGGGTAAAATCAGCCCGTTTGAAGTTGTAAAACGTACTTCTGTTCCAGTAATCTGTGGTCTTATCACGGTTATCTTTGGTACGCTGGTATTGGTTCCAATGGCAGCTTAACTTAAAGAAACACTCTATCTAGACTGATACAAGCTAAGATAGAGATGCCGATATAAAATGCCCTAACAAAAAGGCGCTGAACTTAATAAGTTCAGCGCCTTTTTTGCGTCATATTAATTAGAGAATTCAAAACTCTATCTATTGGATCTTGATACTAAAAATGTCACAAGGGATTGAAACAGCACGGCTTTAAATAGTATTACTTAAAAAGAACAAGCCCTACTTCATGTCACCATAACGTTCTAAATAAAGAACGGTTGCTGCGGTACGAGAAGGCACTTGCAACTTTTTCAACAAACTCTTCATATGTACCTTAACTGTCGATTCAGAAATAAACAGGTGATCGGCGATCTGCTTGTTACGGTAACCTTTCGCGACTTCTTGAAGAATTTGCATTTCACGTTCAGTCAATTGGTCGAAGATATCATTTCGACTGTCAGCATCATTCAAATAGCGAGCTACCACAGTGCTGTATGCCTTATCGCCGCTATGTGCTTGCTTAAGCAGTTCAATCAGCTCATCGGGTTCAGTATCTTTCAGTAAGTAACCATCAGCGCCCGCTTTAACAATCGCTTCGATATCCGCAGGGCTATCAGAAACCGTTAAAATAACGATGTTAGCGCTTGAACCATCAGTTCGAAGTGCTTTCAAGGTATCTAGCCCAGACATTCCTTTCATATTCAGATCCAATAGGATCAAATCAGGTTCTTCTTCATGGGCAAGTGCGACCGCTTCAGTACCGTTACTTGCTTCTGCAATCACTTCAAATTCATCTTCAAAGCTCAGTAATTGGCTTATACCTCTGCGCATCAATGGATGATCATCAACCAACATTACTTTACAAATCGTCAACTTTAACTTCCTTTAAACTTTTATATTTCAATATGACTGTACAGCCCTCACCTTGAGCCGCTTCAATCGTTAAGTCACCATTCAGTCTTGCCGCACGCTCCTGCATAATACTCATTCCGTAGTGGTTCATCTTCGAACTACTTGGGTCAAAGCCTTCTCCATTATCTTTAATCACGACTAATACTTGTCCGTCCTCATCGATACAGCATACATCTATCAAGTCGGCATTGGCGTGTTTTATTGCGTTTATTGTTGCTTCACGAATCAATTGAAGCAAGTGAACCTGACTGTGTGCATCAAGCTCGAGCGATGAAAGGTTATTAGTTAATTTAATCTTCGCATCGGTTCTTTCACTGAGTTGCTCTAGCATGGTGCTCAAAGCATCTCCAAAGCTACCCTCTTTGATGGATAACCTAAATGTGGTGAGTAGCTCTCTCAATTGAGTATAAGCACCCGCTAATCCATTCCCTAGCTCAGATGCTATCTGCTCTGACTGCTCTCGATGTTTGTGCTCCGGAAGTTTACCAATAACACGCTTTAACAATGTCACTTGGATTTTTAAATACGACAGCGATTGGGCCAATGAATCATGCAGTTCACGCGCAATCGTCGCTCGCTCTTCCATAATAATAAGCTGCTCAGCTTTCTTTTGAGCGCGATTATAATAGATAGCTCTCGATAGTAGTTGGATAAAACTCTCAATTAGCGTCTTAGTTGAATGACCGTGATGATATGAGCAATACAGATAGCCCAAAACAAGTTCGTTATCATCCAGTTTCATTTCAAACTTTTCATAATCGCAAGTCGGGTCGTAACCTTCATCCATAATCAAAGAACGTCCCGAATTATCGACGATTTCTAACCTTAGCGATTCAATCCCTTCTAGACTGACCAAGTGCTGTAAAATAGCTCGGAAATTTTCCGGTGCAACACGCGTTACCGTGAGTTCTTGAGAAGAATAATAGAGTGCTTGTAATGATTGGTTAGCATTTTGTAACTCAACCGTCTTGGCATCGACAACATCTTCAAGGTTTCGATACAGCACGCCTAAATCTTTCGCCATCGAGTTAAATGTTTTGGTCAAAATGCCCAGTTCATTATTGTTGGTAACCTCTAACTTAACCTCGAAATCACTGTTTTTGATTCTCTGGCTAGCTCTAACGAGAGCGTGTAGAGGCTTAACAACTTGTTTACGTACAAAATGAACAACAAAAAGAGATATGACGAGTATTCCACCTAGACCTATACCACCAGCCCATGCCAATTTAATTAATTTGTTTTCTGAAAATTCTTGTAACTTAAAAACAAAGCGGTCGATTTCAATAACAAAATTTTCAACAAGTACCAGGTAGTGTTTTCTATCTTCGCTATTTAAGACCTGCTTCAATTCATGCCAACGGCCAATTATTAAATAATAATCATTTGTAATATCAGTTGGTACTTCCCAACTCACCAAATTAGTCATTGATGTGGAATAAAGGGAACTTTCAAATTCACGAATATGAGAATCGTAATCCACTGATTCTATTTGAATATCATGCGCTAAACGGTAGCTTTGCATGCGCATCGAGCCAGCCACATTAACCGCCTCGGCATCATTAAGGCTGGACGCCAATGTAAAAATAGCAAAACCGGTGGTGGCAACTGAAAGGAGCAATATAAATAGCAATGATTTAGCTATTGTACTCGTCACAGATGAAACAGGTTTAATAAGCAAAGTTAATATCCTGAAGGTATAAAAATGGCTATCGGGAACCTATTGTCACACATCAAAAAACAGAGCTCCATTCAATATGTGACCAAACGCTTCATAATTTATTGATCTAAGACAATATAGGATCCCATTTAGCCCTTAAGGGGTATTTATACAAATATTTCTAAAACTACACTACTTGTGAGGATAAATGACAAGATATTAACGAAACAATGATCTACAATTACAACATCTTAGCAACATTAGTAGGCATTTAGTGGTAGACCTATCGAGACGACGCCTATTTTCTAGGCGAAAAGTAGATTCAAGCCAAATTCGATTGCCTTGGATTAAAAGTCTAGAAAGCTTCGCAGATGATTGTACACGTTGTGGTAAATGCATCGAAAGTTGCGAGACACACATCATCATTGTCGGCGACGGTGGTTTTCCTACTGTCGACTTCTCAAAAGACGAATGTACATTCTGTTATCAATGTGCAAACGTTTGTCCAGAGCCAATTTTTAAACCCGAGGAAGAAACGCCTTGGCTGGCAAAAGCAACTATCTCTGATAAGTGCTTGGCCCAACAAAATGTTGAATGCCGAAGCTGTGGTGACATGTGTGAACCTATGGCGATTCAATTTCAACTTAGAGCAGGCAGTGTTGCTCTACCAAAAATCGAGTTAGATGAGTGTAGCGGTTGTGGAGCCTGCGTAGCAGTTTGCCCTACTTCGGCTATTCTTGTGAGTAATGCATAAAACAAAAATAACGAGAGCAATTTATGGCACTAAATGAAGTGCATATATCAAGTTTAGTCGTGCATGTGAGCCCAGAGCATCTAGACGAGATCAAAGCACAAATCGAGCAATACGATAATGCGGAAATCTACGGCAGTAGCCCTGAAGGCAAAATCATCGTGGTCCTAGAAACCGAGAACCAAGGCTTTGTTACGGACACCATCGAAGAAATTAATAATATTACGAACGTTTTAGGCACAGCTTTGGTTTATCACCAAATCGAAACTGAGCTCGACGAAACGGATTTAGAAACTGGAAGCAACAATTCTCAACTTGAGGGTGAAGTATGAAAATGACAAGACGCGCGTTTGTGAAAGCAAACGCAGCTGCATCAGCGGCAGCCGTTGCAGGTGTAACTCTGCCAGCAACAGCAACCAACCTGATTGCTAGCTCAGATCAAACAAAAATCACGTGGGATAAAGCGCCTTGTCGTTTTTGTGGTACGGGCTGTTCAGTACTAGTTGGTACTCAAAACGGTAAAGTGGTCGCGACTCAAGGCGACCCAGAAGCACCGGTAAACAAAGGCCTTAACTGTATTAAAGGCTACTTCCTTTCAAAAATCATGTACGGTAAAGACCGTCTTGAACAGCCTCTTCTTCGTATGAAAGATGGTGAGTTCCACAAAGATGGTGATTTTGCACCAGTATCTTGGGACAAAGCTTTCGACGTAATGGCTGAGAAATGGAAAGCCGCTCTGAAGAAGAACGGTCCAACAGGCGTTGGTATGTTCGGTTCAGGTCAGTGGACAGTAATGGAAGGCTACGCAGCGGTTAAGCTGATGAAAGCGGGCTTCCGTTCAAACAACATCGATCCAAATGCTCGTCACTGTATGGCATCTGCGGTAGGTGCATTCATGCGTACTTTCGGTATCGATGAGCCAATGGGTTGTTACGATGACTTTGAACACGCAGATGCATTCGTACTGTGGGGTTCAAACATGGCAGAAATGCACCCAGTACTATGGACTCGTATTACAGACCGTCGTCTAAGCCACCCACACGTTAAAGTAAACGTACTGTCTACTTACTACCACCGTTCTTTCGAGCTTGCAGACACAGGTTACATCTTCGAACCTCAATCAGATCTTGCGATTGCTAACTTCATCGCTAACTACATCATTCAAAACGATGCGGTGAACTGGGAATTCGTGAACAAACACACGAACTTCAAGCAAGCAACAACAGACATCGGTTACGGCCTTCGTGACAATGACCCACTACAGAAAGCCGCTGCGAACCCTAACTCAGGTAAAATGACTGATATCAGCTTCGAAGACTACAAAGCTTCTGTTGCTGAATACACCGTTGAAAAAGCATCTGAAATGTCAGGTGTATCTCAAGATGACCTTATCAAGCTGGCTAAGCAATACGCAGATCCAAACATCAAAGTAATGTCACTTTGGACTATGGGTATGAACCAACATACTCGTGGTGTATGGATGAACAGCCTTGTGTACAACATCCACCTTCTTACAGGTAAGATTTCTACTCCAGGTAACAGCCCATTCTCACTTACTGGCCAACCATCTGCATGTGGTACAGCTCGTGAAGTAGGTACGTTCTCTCACCGTCTACCGGCAGATATGGTGGTTGCTAACCCTAAACACCGTAAGATTGCAGAAGACATCTGGAAGCTTCCAGAAGGCACTATCCCACCTAAACCGGGTAAACACGCTGTTGCGCAAGACCGTGCGTTAAAAGATGGTACGATCAACGCGTACTGGGTAATGTGTAACAACAACATGCAAGCTGGTCCAAACATCAACACTGAACGTCTACCAGGTTACCGTAACCCAGACAACTTCATTGTATGTTCTGACCCGTACCCAACAGCAACAGCTCAAGCTTCTGACCTTATCCTTCCAACAGCAATGTGGATTGAAAAAGAAGGTGCTTACGGTAACGCTGAGCGTCGTACACAAGCATGGTACCAACAAGTTAAAACCGTAGGTGAAGCAAAGTCTGACCTATGGCAAATCATGGAGTTCTCTAAACGCTTCACTGTTGAAGAAGTTTGGGGCGAAGAGCTTCTAGCTAAAGCACCTGAGTATCGTGGTAAAACGATGTACGACGTGCTGTACAAAAACGGCAACGTTGATGCATTCCCACTGTCTGAAGCACAAGAGCTTAACGACGATGCTCAAGCTCAAGGTTTCTACGTTCAAAAAGGTCTATTCGAAGAATACGCAGCCTTTGGTCGCGATCACGGTCACGATTTAGCACCTTACGACACTTACCACAAAGTCCGTGGCCTACGTTGGCCTGTTGTTGACGGTAAAGAAACACTGTGGCGCTTTAAAGAAGGTTCAGATCCATACGCTAAGAAAGGTTCTGGTTGGGATTTCTACGGTAAACCAGATGGTAAAGCTCTTATCATCAATGCTCCTTACGAAGCACCACCAGAAGTGCCAAGCGACGAATACGACATGTGGCTATGTACAGGTCGTGTTCTTGAGCACTGGCACACAGGTACTATGACTCGTCGTGTACCAGAACTTTACAAAGCAGTACCGGATGCACTTTGTTACATCCACCCTGCTGACGCTAAAGCTCGTGGCCTTCGCCGTGGTGATGAAGTTCTTATCGAAAACAAACGTGGTGAAGTACGCGTTCGTGTTGAAACTCGTGGTCGTAACCGTCCACCACAAGGCTTGGTATTCGTACCATTCTTTGATGCAAGAATTCTGATCAACAAGTTGATCTTGGATGCAACGGATCCTCTGTCTAAGCAGACGGATTACAAGAAGTGTCCAGTTAAGATCACTAAGGTTTCTTAAGAGCCAAGCGCTTTTCGAACCTAGATACAAGATCTAACGTATTTAATATTGCGACTACTTTTTTCATCACTTTTTGAAGGAAGTAGTCCACTCAAAGAATTAGCCTTTAGGCGGAGAAATTAACCATGAAAAAACTGATTACTGCCCTACTATCAGCTGGTCTTTTGCTAGCTGGTGCAGTTCAAGCTCAAGCTGAGCTGGATAACCCAGGCGGCATTGGTGGCGTAGAATCTCTACGTGGTGCAAGTGAACTTGAAGCAACTCGCGCAGCAGATGACTTCAAAAAGTTTCCTCGTGACCAAGTACTTGAGAGTGACTACGTATACCAACCACCTTTAGTACCTCATACTATTCGTAGCTATGAAGTGTCTCTTAACGCTAACAAGTGTCTTGCTTGTCATAGCTGGAAAAACGCAAAAGAAATGGGTGCAACTAAAGTGAGTGTAACTCACTACATGAACCGCGAAGATGCGGTACTTGCTGATGTTTCACCTCGTCGTTACTTCTGTCTACAGTGTCACGTACCTCAAGCTAATGCTAAACCGCTAGTTGAGAACGAGTTCAAACCTGTAGATTCACTGCGTTAATCGTAGCCGGACTGTAAGAGAGGCTATATATGATAAAATTACTTAAAGCGTTTTGGAAAAGACTCGCGACACCAAGTAAAGCAGCGGTAGGCGTTGTTTTGTTCTTGGGTTTCTCGGGTGGTCTTTTGTTCTGGGGTGCATTCAACACGGGTATGGAAGCAACCAATACGGAAGAGTTCTGTTCTGGTTGTCACGCACCTATCGTTGCTGAAATCCAAGAAACAATTCACTACTCTAACCGTTCTGGTGTTCGTGCTATCTGTTCAGACTGTCACGTACCTCATGAGTGGACAGATAAAATTGTTCGTAAGGTTCAGGCTTCTAAAGAGCTATACGCACACTTTATTGCGAAAACCATCAATACTGAAGAAAAGTTCAAAGCACGTCGTGCTCACTTAGCAGAACGCGAATGGGCTCGATTGAAAAAGAACGATTCACTTGAGTGTCGTAACTGTCACCAGTTCGATTACATGGACTTCTCAGAGCAGAGCCCTCGTAGTGCGAAACAACACTCGACAGCGCTAGCTTCTGGTGAAAAAACGTGTGTAGACTGTCACAAAGGTATCGCACACAAACTACCAGACATGCACGGCGTTGAAGGCTGGCAATAAGGAGCGATTGAATGAGTACTTTAGAGAACGTAATTTGGCACATCCTAGGTTACAGCGCTATGCCAGTTATCATTCTTGGTGGCTTTGCAGGTGTTGCAGCCGTATCTCTTTGGCTTTTATCTATGACTAAAGACAAAGAAATCGATTAGAAATCGAAGAGTACGTCAACTTTTATCAGCTAATTTTAATCCATTCTGATATGGGTTGACTCTAAAAAGCCACTGATTTCAGTGGCTTTTTTAATATCTAACGTTTTATCTTTTTATTAATAGGTGGCAAGCTCCCTACCTCACCTCTTAAGTCACATCCACAATACAAAGTACCTTTCTACAGAGCCCTTTAGATAGACACTTCGATAGAAAAGAACGGTTATTACTACACCACTGCCACTTAACCGTTGTAAACAATATCGCTAAGATCGAAGCATAACTCTGTGACATTTCGGCCTTTTGTTTTTAATTTCATGTGTTTTGCTATTGATTTCACGTGTTTCACGATTAATTTCAGGTGTTTTGAGTAAATAAATCAACAATTTGACTAGATTCGTCGCGAAATTGGATTAGAATCACACTGTTTTTGACAACACTTAATTGAATTTAATGCAGTTCGACCTTAAAGACTCAGTAAAAATTTCCATAAACACATTGGTTGTGGGAATGTTTGTTACATCAATTCAGAAAAGTGAGCGTGTTTATTTATCTAACGCTGGACGCGTTTCTTCAAAAAAAGGAATTGATACATTAGTTAATAAAGGCATTAAGTATGTCTGGGTTGACAAGAAGCTCTCTGCTAAAGGTTGTAAATTTCACCCCGTTCCTGATGACGAAACGAGTGAGGAACAACAAAAGAGCAGTAAAAATTCTCCAAGTAAATTGGTCTCTCGAGAAGTAAGACAAAAAAATGCAGAGCGAATCATCCAAGAAGCGCGCGGTCTTGCTCAGAAAATTATTACGGCAACATTTGATTCGCATACGTTTGTTTCGGATGAACTGGATGGTTGGGCGGATGAGCTGATTGAATCAGCACTGATCAATTCAGATGCCTTGCAATGTGTTTCTGCATTACGTAAGAAAGATGCCTATTTGCTTGAACATTCCGTTAATGTCGCCACACTTTTGGTCACATTTGGCAAGCATTTGGGTTTTGGCAAAGACCGATTAAAGCCATTGGCTATTGGTGGGATTATTCATGATGTCGGTAAAGTGCATATCGATGATAATGTTTTGCACAAGCCTTCTCGTTTAACCGAGGAGGAATTCGCTCACATCAAGCAACACCAAGTATTTGCTAAACCTATCATCAAAAAAATCGAAGGCTTAAGTCAAATTAGCCGTGATGTATGTTTAATGCACCATGAAAAGTTAGATGGTACAGGTTACCCTAATGGATTGAGTGGCGAGCAAATTCCGCAGCACGGCCGAATGGCTTGTATCGTCGATATCTATGACGCATTGACGGCTGACCGTTGCTACAAACGTGGAATGAGCCCAGCGGAAGCGTTTAAAATAATGTTAGGTATGACACCTAATCACTTAGACCGGCAATTGGTGTACAAATTTATTAATTGCATTGGTATTTTCCCTATTGGGGCCATCGTTGAGCTGAGCAATGGCCATCTTGGAATCGTATGGTCATCGAATGATGATGCTCCTGTTGAGCCTGTCGTTAAGTGCTTCTATTCACGAAAGAATAAACGTTTCATTGACGTCAAGTATGTGGATTTAAAACACAGCTGGCATACGATTGTAAAAGCAATTTCTCCTACGAAGGCTGAAATTGATGTCACCCCTTTCTTTTAATAGAGCCTGCTATTCGAGGGGTATGAGGTCAGCACATTCCATGTATGGCCTGATTAGATAAAACGGACAAGTCTAGAAAGCCACTGATTTCAGTGGCTTTTATTTTTTCAGAAGTTCTTTCATAAACCCTTTACTAGCCCATATCCATATCCATATCCATATCCATATCCATATCCATATCCAATTTTAATCAATAACCAAACACTCATTTCACCTCCAATTTACTCGCTGTTAGGTATATCTATAGATAAATACCTTAGAGTAAGACAGCATGAA
The DNA here is from genome assembly GCF_041467175.1 of Vibrio sp. 10N.247.310.24. Lineage (NCBI taxonomy): Bacteria > Pseudomonadati > Pseudomonadota > Gammaproteobacteria > Vibrionales > Vibrionaceae > Vibrio > Vibrio sp. 10N.247.310.24. The sequence continues at coordinate 18,478 of NZ_JBFSUD010000030.1, read as the reverse complement.
CACACACCACCCCCTATCCGCGTTATTACTACTGGGTAGTCTGACCTATCTCACGGGTTGCGCTTCTCTATCACCAACGCCGCAAGCCAGTTTGAACAATACAACCCAGATTCCCGAGCAATGGGAAAGCTCTCAACGATACGTAAACACTACGATGTCGACACAATTGCTCTCGCTGTTCAACAATCAAGCTCTCGCCGATCTGGTTCAAGAAGCCCTCACCAATAACCACGACCTACATAAAACTGCACTTCGCTTGAAGCAAGCTGAACTATTAGCGGCTCAAAGTGATCAATACCTTCAACCTTCTTTAAATACAGACTTTCAAGCCTCTAGACAAAAAACAAGTCAAATTCAGAACAGTCACAAACTGTCTTTGAATTTAAGTTGGGAGTTTGATGTTTGGGGACGCTTAGCTGACTCAGCAAGCGCAGCTAACGCGAAACAACAGGCAACACAACTCGACTATGCTTACGCACAAAACTCTCTCGCGGCTCGCGTAATAGAGGCGTGGCTTGATGTTGCTTACAGAGCAAGAGTGATCGGGGTTGAACAACGCTGGCTACAAAGCCTTTCAAACACTGAGAATATTGTACTAGAGCAAGTGCTCGATGGGTTTAAAGAACAAGCAGACCTCGACACCGCTCGTGCTGCAACATCCAGAGTAAGAGCGAGTTTAGCGGCTAAAGAACAAGATCAGCTTATCGCAATCAGAGGCCTTAATACCTTACGAGGTAAGAGCGACACCCAGCTTAACCGAATGATTTTCACGATCCCAGAAGTTGAAGCTCCGCCATTACGTCTTCCCGGAGAAATGATTGGATCACGTCCTGACCTCCTTGCCGCTTATCAGCAAGTGCTCGCCGCCGACAAAAGCGCGGCAGTTGCTTACAAAGATCTACTGCCTAAATTCACGCTGTCTGCCTCTGTTTATCGTAGCGGTTCAACACCAAACCAGCTTATCGACAATCCTTCCCTGTGGAATCTCGTTGGGGGGATCAGCGCACCTCTTCTTGACCAATCATCACTACAAACCCAAGCAAAAATAGCTCAGCTTCAAGCAGAAGAGAGCTTTGTTGATTACCAAAAGAAACTATTGGTTGCCATCAATGAAGTAGGAAATGCACTAGACAAAGAGTTCTACCTCAAACAACAAGAACAGCATTATCGAGATGCTTTTACATTCTCCAAGGCTAGTATGAAAAACTATCAAAACCTTTATCAGGAAGGAGCCAGTGACGTTTTGGCACTGCTTATCGCCCAACAATCTATTTACCAATCTAAAATCCAGTTGCTTAATACTCAGCGTACTCGGCTCTCAAACAGAATTACCTTAGGGTTAGCATTAGGAATGGGGGTTTAAAATGAAACAGATACTTGTTACGGCTTTGGGCTTGCTCAGTATCATTGCCACCGCGATGTACATCATGAAGTCAATCCCCGAAGAAACAACGTTAGCGCTGGAAGCTCAGTCTCGACAATATATCAAAGTCACCACAGTCGACATTGCTGCCGGGCAACACCGCTCTACCATTGAAGGTTACGGGCAGGTAATTCCAGAAGAAACTTTAACGCTCACGAGCCAGGTTTCAGGAGTGATTCTTTCAAAAGCAAAAAAATTTCAACTAGGTGAACAAATCTCTAAAGGTGATCTGCTATTTCACATTGACGATTCCAGTTACCAAGTACTACTGGCTAACGCAGAAAAAGAGCTAGCTAACGCACAACTTTCATTTTTCCAAGAACAACGCAAACATCAACGTGCTCAAAAAGAGTGGAAAACTTCAGGTATAGAAGAGGCACCGAGCCCCCTCGCTTTGCGAGAGCCTCAGTTTAAAGCAGAAAAGGCACGATTAAACGCCGCACAACAAGCAGTTGAAGATGCTAAGCAACAACTAAATAACACGAATATCCATGCTCCTTTTGATGCCATTGTCAGCCAAAGCAACGTCACCACAGGCAGTGTTGTTGCATCCGGAACCTCGTTGGGACAGATCAAATCCATAGAAACTGCTGAAGTACATCTTCAGCTCACAGAACGCGACTGGCAACAGCTCCCCTCCGATTTGAGTGCACTGTCGGTGACAATTCAGTCAGCATCAAATTCAGATTCAGGGCAACAATGGGCAGCACGGGCGAGTCACCTTTCACTGCTCGTGGAACAATCAACACGTATGCGTAACCTCATATTAAAAATAGACTCCCCTCTTCAACAGCCAGAGCCTTTACTGATCGGGAGCTTTGTTAAAGTTGTCATTCAAGGTAAGAGCTACTCAGATAGTTTTGTAGTTTCATCCTCTTCCATTACTGCAGACGGCAATATTTGGTACGTCAAAGAAGGTCAACTTCATCGTCACAAGACTCAATCACTGTTTCAAGATATCGATGCGATTGGTTTTAAACAGGGCAACCTAAATCAACACATCACTTTGGTTGTAAAGCCGTTGTCCAGCTACGTGGAGGGAATGCAAGTATTAGCACTTTCGGATAGCTCTCACGCAGACGACACGGACAAACTCGCATTAAATCGGAGCCTCCCGACTCCTGCCTCTGGGGACAAATCACTTAAAGAGGTGAATGATGGACAATAACCTAAAAACTCATGGCGTTATCGCATGGTTTGTTCATAACCCAGTTGCCGCAAATCTTTTAATGGTTTTGATCATAGTCGCGGGCGGTTTTTCGGTTATCCAATCACGGGTAGAAAGCTTCCCCTCACTCCCCCCAACCAATATTACGGTAAGCGTCGAATATCAAAGTGGCTCAGCTCGCTCTGCTGAAGAAAGCATTGCGATAAAAATAGAAGATTCATTGTTAGGTGTAGAAGGCATCAAACAGATACACAGCAGTTCAAATAGTGACGGTGCCACGGTAACCATCACTAAGTCGAGTGGCTATTCACTCGACAAACTGCAACAAGATGTAAAAAGTGCGGTTGATGCTATTGGCGATTTACCTAGTGAAGCAAAAAAACCAGTGATCACGCGTCAAGCCGACCTTGAAGAGGTAGTTTCAATTAACCTGTTTGGTGACGTGCCTATCGGTGCATTACAACGTTATTTAGACGAGTTACGACACAAGCTCCTAGACTCTCCTTTGATACAAAAGGTTGATTACATTGGCCGAAAATCTCAGCAGGTCTCGATTGAAATTGACGAGGCCAAATTGCAAGCTTTCAGTCTCACGATGGAGCAAATTGTCAGCCAAATTAGAGCAGAATCATTAACCCAAACGGCCGGCCAGCTCAAAGGTTCTCAAGGGACGTTAGTTCTTAAAGCGGACCAGCAACACCGAAGCGCGAAAGAGTTCGCTTCGCTGCCCATTAAACGCACAGCAACAGGGCAAACCATACTCTTGTCCGACATTGCACATATTGAATTAGGATTTGACGACGACGGCAGCATTACTCGTTATAACGGCCATCCATCAGTAGGATTAAAGGTGAAAATGTATGGTCAATCAAACATCAACCAGCTAGCCCAAGAGACCAAATCCATCGTTGATGCTTACCAATTGACTCTGCCGAACGGTATCCACCTGACCCAATGGAATGATCAAAGTGAGCCGATTAAAAACCGTTTATCTTTGCTACTGAAGAACAGTGCTCAAGGTATCGCTCTCGTTGTTATTTTACTGGCTCTGCTCTTAAACATACGTGTGGCTTTCTGGGTTGCCGTTGGCCTACCTGTTACGTTTGCCGGTGCAATGGTCCTTATGGGAGATTCTTTCTTTGGACTCACCCTTAATGAACTAACCACCTTTGGCTTCATCATGGCCCTCGGAATTGTCGTTGATGATGCCGTCGTCATTGGTGAAAGCATTTACGAACAAAGAGAGAAACACGGAGCTTCCGTTGAGTCGACCATCGCTGGTGCGCAAAAAGTGGCAACACCAACCACATTTGGTGTGTTGACGACCATCGTCGCTTTTATGTCTCTCAGCTTAATCGAAGGGGAACTCGGTAAGATCTTTGCGCAATTTGCCATAGCTGCAACTTTCTGCCTGATTTTCTCACTCATTGAGTCCAAATTAATTCTCCCAGCTCACCTTGCCCGAGTCAAAATGGAACCGACTTCAGCATGGGGTATTCCTGCCGTATGGCACTATATTCAACAGCGTGTTCTACGTGCTTTCAAATACATCACTTGGCATCTCTACAAACCCTGTTTACAACTGGCTATACGCTACCGTTATGCTGTAATTTGTGGCTTTTTTTCCCTGTGTATTCTAGTTGGCGGCTCGCTAATAACCGGCAAACTTAAGTCGGTATTTTTCCCAGAGATTTCTACTAACTTCATCACGATCGAGCTCGCATTCGAAGATGATACTGGCTACGGATTAGTACAACGTGAAACACTTAAAGTTGAACAAATGGCGGCATCATTGAATGATTCGTTGGTGAAGAAATATGCGCTGTCTGTACCACCAATCCAAAGTGTATTGGTAGAAACCACCAATAACAGTTCGCAAATCATTGTTGGCCTTTCGAGCAACACTCAACGCCCAATCAGCGCGGGTGCTATCGCTAAAGAATGGCAATCCATGGTCCCAACACTTGAAGGCATAGACAGCGCCAATTTCTTAGCCGATATGATCAGCGATAAAGCCATAAGCATAGAATTAAGAAGTCAAAATGAAGCAACGATCAGCAACGCAACTCGTGAATTGACTGATCATCTCAATAATGTACAAGGTGTGCATGGAATAAAAAGTAGCCTCGCGAATACACAAGCCCAAATTGATATTAAAGTTAACGAAATGGGGTTAACGATGGGGCTTACTACATCGAATCTCTTACAACAACTCAACATGGCCTATCAAGGTTATGAAGTGCAGCAATTTCAAGAAGGTTCGCATGAAATAAAGGTCAAAATTCAGTATCCACGGGCAAAAAGACAAACACTGGATAACCTCAAATACGCACAAATTCGCTTGAGCAATGGTAAGTTAGTACCACTCAATGCGGTAGCCAATATATCGACTCGATATGTGTCCAAAAATATTGAACGAATGAATCGTAACAGAGTCAACGTGATAACAGCTGATGTTGATAAAACGATCGCTTCTCCAGAAGAGATCATTGATAAGCTAGATAGCGACCTGTTTAAAAGATTACAGAATAAGTATCGTGACCTAAACATTGTCCTTTCTGGACAGCAACAAGAGCAGGAACAAATATCAAATTCACTGTATAGCGTGTTTGCTATCGCTCTTATCGGCATCTACGCATTGCTTGCAATACCACTCAATTCATATTTCCAGCCACTGCTGATCATGTGCACAATTCCATTTGGTATTGTGGGCGCCTTGATGGGACACTTAATCCAAGGGATACCCATCAGTATACTTTCTCTGTTTGGAATGCTTGCATTAACCGGGGTCGTCGTGAATGATAGCCTCTTACTGATCTCACGCTTTAATACCAAGATAATGAGCGGTGATACCGTATACGAGGCGTTAATTGAATCAGGAACAGGACGCTTAAGGGCTATTGTGCTGACTTCTGCAACCACGTATTTTGGCTTAGTGCCCTTACTGTCAGAAACCTCTCCTCAAGCTCAGTTTTTAATACCAGCAGCTACGTCAATGGGGTATGGAATCTTATTCGCAACGGTAATAACACTTCTTTTGGTACCCGTATTGCTAATGGTTCAACAAGATATCAAGCGGCTGTATCACAACATAATTACCCAAAGATCCGCTTCTTTAACTGGGGTTAAGAAAAATGAAATCTAACTTATCTATCAACGTGTTATTAGTTGAAGATGACAAGGAGCTCGCCGCTTCTGTTGCAGAGTTTCTCGAATTTGAAAACATCAAATGCGATCATGCTTACAACGGGTTAAGCGGTTTTACACTCGCAAAACAAAACTACTATGACGTTATTCTTCTTGACCTAATGTTACCTAAAATAGATGGTTTTACTGTCTGTGAAAGACTTCGAGACGACGGTGACGATACGCCTATTTTGATGCTGACAGCAAAAGATACGCTGCAAGACAAAGAAGCTGGCTTCAATGCTGGCACTGATGACTACTTAATCAAGCCATTTGCAATGAAAGAGCTCGCCTTACGTATCAAGGCGCTCTCTAAGCGAAGAAGTAGCCAACAAAAAAGGTTAGTACAAGGTGACTTAGTCTATGACCTAGAAAGCCAGCAAGTATCAAGATCAGGACAAGTCTTGGACTTAAATCGACTCAATCTAATGCTTTTAGAACTCCTCATGCGCCGAACTCCACAAGTCGTTACTCGTAGAGAAATAGAGGAGTGTTTGTGGCCAAATGACGCACCAGAAAGTAACAACATAAAAGTACAGGTTTATCAACTGAGACAAAAAATCGATAAGCCTTTTGAATCTAAGTTGATTGAAACCGTCGTTGGCCAAGGTCTGAGGATAAAAGAGTAACCATGAGCATGAAAAAGAGCTTCCCAATACGGGGTCACCTTACTACCTTTTTCTTGGGCTTGTCACTTCTGACAGCCTTACTATTCGGAGAACTTTTAATCCGTCACTTTGAATATGGAATAGAAGATTCAGTAAAAATGCGACTCGCCAGTGAATGGTTGAGCTTTAACGAAGTGCGCCTTATAAATCCAGAGGCCAAACTACCTAAATCTTACGTAGTGTCATTTTATTATGACCAATTGCCTAACATAAAGGTCGACGGTAAAGACGTACTTCGGGATGTGACATTTATTAATGATGAGTTCACTGTCGTCTTCGTTGATGAAACGGTTACCAACGACATCAAGAAAGAGGCTGTCTTTGGTGTCTACCGTTTTGCTCTCGAAGACGGACGATTGGTATTCGGAGTCGCTAGGTACGACTACCGCCTAATTGGCGACACAATAGATGTGTGGTTCGATCATCGCTTCAACCTTATTATCTACATTGCTCTTGGCTATATATTTTTATTGTATTAGCGCTTTGGCTCTACAGTTACCGAGTAGGAAAAAAAACCGAACAACTCGTCGAATGGTCAGAAAGCGCGTCCAACGACCTATTGGCGAACCCCGCTCCCAACTTTAAATTCAGTGAATACAATCGAGTTGCGCTTTATCTAGAAAAGGCACTAAGTAAGAATGCGCACTTGGTAGAAAGAGAACAACGTTTTCTATCTCATGCTAGTCACGAATTGCGAACGCCTATTGCAATCATACGAGCAAATATGGAGATCTTAGAGCGCATCTCCCTGCCCTCAGATTTACAGCGCCCGATCAATCGTATCGACCGCGCGAGCAGCAACATGCAGCAAATTACCGAAACCATGCTCTGGCTAGTCCGAAAGAGTGAAACTCCACCGAATCAGAGCTTAGTTTCGGTCGTCGCTTTATTAGATAATTTGGTAGAAGAGTTAGAATATTTAATTCAAGGTGAAGAGATCGACATCATCCGCAATTACCTTCATGCCCCAACAGTGGAACTTCCAGAGACTCCAATCAAAATTGTCGTTGGTAACCTCATTCGTAACGCTTTCCAATACACGCACAGCGGTACGATCCATATCTATTTCGAAAAAAACAGCATAGTGATCAAGAACATCAATACACAGGAACTTGATCTGCCATTTCAAGATAGCTTTGGCCTTGGGCAGGATTTAACCGAGAAAATATGTAAGAAGCTAGGATGGCACCTTGAAGCAGAGGAAATAGAGGGAGGCTTGTTGGCTCGGCTTCATTTGCCGGGCGAAGAAAAATCAAATACCAATGCTTAACTTCGTTTAAGTCGAATGACCAAGCCTCGGGGCAATCCGACCGGGTGTTTTGGTCGCCATTGACTGAATTTAAGCTTCATCACTCATATTCAGTCGCAGCCTCTAGCCGAAAAAGTAAACAATAAAAAGGGCTAACAAATATGCTAGCCCCAACTCATCGTGATTAAGTAGTCAATTACTTAAAAGTGATAGCTAACACCAACACTCATCAAATATCCGCTGGTATCGTAGAATGCGATATTGGAATTGTTACTAGAATAACCCGCTAATGCGTTGAATCCCCAGTCTTCCCAACCCATAACGTCCATATATTCATAGCCAAGCGTTGCGCTATATCCATTGTCTTCACGTGTTTTCTTGAATACTGGATTGGATGCATCATATGAGCGGTGGCTGTAATCTGCATTGACCGAGAATGCATGATCATCCACCATCATTATGTAGGTCAACGAGCCAGAGTAATAAGAGAAAGAAACTGCTTCACCGTCTGCAAGATGTTTTTGATAAGACAACGATGGTTCGATAAAAGAGCTCCCACTAACAGGCATCTCCATAGATAGGCTTGCATAATAGCCTTTAGCGTCACGTTGGAGTACACCTGTTGGCACTCCTAGGTGAACGCCCGATTTGTCATTTTTAATGTCTTGCTTGTAGACAGCGAAATCACCCGATAAACCAATATCTAATAAGTTGTCGAGTTGTACACGAAAGGTATCACCAGAGATATCGGTTTTAGTCCTCGCAGTATTGGCTATGAACGGGTCTTCCCATACTTCACCATTTGCGATTGTTGGAAGGTAAGAGAACGATACAACCGATTCATTGCCATATTCCAGTGCGTAGCCAAATTCAAAAGCAAAAACACCTTCAATGATATCGCCACGCGAGGTCCCCATAAAGACCTGCTGGTCGCTATCTGAACCAAACGTGTAGCGCAACTGTCCCAGTGGTACAACAAGCGCACTCGAATCCGATTCTCCCTTGCTGTTCAAGCTGCCTTTTTTTACAGCCTCTGAGTCATCGGTTTCACTACCAAAGCCGACCAATACTCCAACTTCGCCTCCCCAGCCTGGTTCATCAAGTTCAGCCAATACATTTGCACTAAACAAAACCCCTAGAGTCATTAACATGCGGTAATTCATCGCTACTTCTCCTTATGAAAGTAGCGAATAGTTTGCCAACTCGAAGGTAAATTTAGGGTGAATAGAGATATTTCATAGTGGGAGCATACTGACGGCATATGCAACAACTCTAGACGGCCGTTTTTTTTACGACGATTTGTATTGTTACACCTCAAGTGGTATTCGGCGTTTGGGTATTGAGGCGCTTGATAAGTGCACCTCTGATATAAGTGGCTAATACCCTAGTAGAAATAGGTATCAACCACTCACGTTAAACAAGCTAAGCGTCGCTTTTCGGAGCCTGTACATCAACGACTTCTTTATCGACGATAGGAAGTACCTGTTTTACATAGTTACCCGGAGCCTTGCCAATCACAGGGTGTAGCTCGGAACCTTGATTGAAAGGTTCGACTTTCTCGTCAGCTTCAAAGCCTTGTAACCATTGATCCCAGTGTGTCCACCATGAGCCTTCGTTGTGACTTGCGTTGTTTAGCCATTCGTCAGCAGAGTCATCTAAGTTGTCGTTCAACCAGTAGCCGTATTTCTTTTTCTCTGGATGGTTAACAATGCCTGCGATATGACCAGACTCGCCCAGAACAAACGTCTTGTTGCCACCAGTGTTCAATGCACCACGGTAAGTCCCCTGCCACAACGCGATATGGTCTTCTTTGGTCGAGATGAAGTAGCTTGGTATCTTAATTTTATTCAAATCAATCCATACGCCGCCCACTTTCACGCCTTTGTCTTGAACCAGTTTGTTTTCAAGATAAAGCTCTCGCAGCAAGAAGTTATGGCATTTAGACGCCACGTTAGTGCTATCACTGTTCCAGTACAGAAGATCAAACTCCATCGGGCTACTGCCTTTGAGGTAGTTATCAATATAGTAGTTCCAGTATAAGCTGTTCTCTCGAAGCAAACTGAACGTCACGCTCAACGAACGACCATCCATATAGCCCTTGCCATCGTTCTGCTTCTCAATAGCATTGATGATTGTCTCATTGATGTACGCGCCCACCTCACCCGGCTGCGAGAAATCCAACAAGGTGGTAAAAAAGGTCGCTGTTTTGATGCGCTTTTTCATGCGCTTCGCAGCGTAGTAAGCCACCGTCGAAGCCAACACCGTACCGCCAATACAGTAACCCGCCGCGTTGATTTGCTCTTTACCTGTGATGTCTTCAATCGCAGAAACGGCTTTAACCACGCCTTCCGTGACATAGTCACCAAACTCAGTGTCCTTCTGCGCTTCACCTGGGTTGCGCCAAGACATCATGAATACGCTATGCCCTTGCTCAAGCAACCAACGCACCATCGATTTCTTCTCACGAAGGTCAAGAATGTAGTACTTGTTGATGAATGGCGGGACGATCAGCAAAGGCGTCGCATTGACCTGCGGTGTCTTGGGATAATATTGAATCAGTTCAAACAACTCGTTTTGAAAGACAACATCACCTTCCGTGTTAGCAACATCAACACCTAATCGAAAAGCGTTGTTGTTGGTCATACGGATTTTGAGTATATCAGCACTCGCTTCAACGTCTGCTTGTAACTGCTCTAGCCCATCAAGCAGGTTTTCACCATTTCGCTCAAGCGTCAGTTTCATCAACTCTGGGTTAGTCGCAATGAAATTGCTTGGAGAGAGAGCATTGATTGCCTGACGTGAAAAGAACGCCACACGCTCTTTGGTTTTCTCGTCGATGCCTTCGATAGAATTGATGGTGTCGATGTAGCTTTTACTGAATAACAAATAGGATTGCTTGATGAAACTATAGAAAGGGTCGTTCTTCCATGCATCATCGATAAAGCGCTTATCACTGCGATCTTCTGAGATGACACTTTCAGTGTTGCCCATCAGTGCTGCGTTTTGCCAGATTTGCAGTTGCTGTTCCCACCATTGAGATTGCAGCTGAAGCAGGACGGCGGGTTGGTTGGCGGCTTGCTCGAAGATTTTTGATGCATCATCAAAATTCAATTCTTGCATCGCTTGATTTAGGGAAGATTGCGCGGCTTCCTTGTTTTGTTCAAAGTTATCCCACCATTGCTGGTTTGTTTGTTGAAGTTTAACAAGGTAGTCCGAAAAGAAGTGTTGAAACATAACATGACTCCAATAATCGGAAAATCGCCACCGAATGTCACAGTAAAACTGCCTCATTCGATGGCGATTAAATTTATGCAGGTGTGACTGTTTTCAAGTTTTCAGTTGTTAGTGTTTCAACATCGTCTTTGAACTCTTTGGCAGCCGCTTGCAATTTTGTACTGTCACTCATCATTTGCTGAGACAGTTGAGTTAATGCCGTGAGTTGTTGACTATTGAAAGCGGTCAGGCTGTTTACGTCTTTGATTTCGCTTACTGCCTTCATTTGAGAAAGACCCATATCCGTATAAGTCTGCATCGCATTCATTTGCAGTTCTGTCATCGTTTGAATGTTCTTAGCAACCAACTTGTTGAACTTTAAGTACGGTTCAAATTGCTTTTCTGTTTGGTCAGTAATTGTTTTGAAAATATCCGTGTACATAAGTAACTCCTGATGAATACATAGTTTAATAAATTTGTATAATCATCGTTTCAGCCAACATTCATCTATGAGCTCGCGATGCTTTGAAAAGCTGATCCGATGTTTTTAAGCTTGCTACCGATACCTTAGGCTCTAACCTTCAATACCTTTTAGCAAAACAGCGGTTCCCATCCCTCCACCCACACAGAGCGAAGCAACGCCATAAGTCGTTTTCTGTTCAAGCATTTCATGGATGAGTGAAACAATAATTCGATTGCCAGACGCACCTAGAGGGTGACCAAGCGCGATTGCACCACCATTCACATTGACCTTTGGCTTGAACGCATCAAGCGGTAAATCATGCTGCTCTGACAATTGGTACATTACGCCAAGAGCTTGTGCTGCAAACGCTTCATTCAATTCAAACAAATCTATTTCTTCGAGGGTGAGATTCGCTTTATCAAGCGCTTTAGATACCGCTTCTACTGGGCCTAACCCCATAATTTTGGGATCTAAACCAGATTGCGCGTAGCTGCTCAGCTCTACCAGTGGTGTCAGGCCGTATTTCACGACCGCCGATTCAGACGCTAAGATGATTGCACTTGCGCCATCATTGATGCCCGAAGCGTTACCTGCCGTAACAGACCCTTCACGGTCAAAGGCTGGGCGAAGCTTTTGCAGAGCTTCGAATGTCGCGTCTGACTTCGGATACTCATCGGTATCAAAAATGACGGTTTGTCTGCGCTGCTTAACTTCTACAGGCACGATTTGCTCGTTAAACTTACCCGCTTCAATCGCTGCGACGGCTTTCTGTTGGCTTTCTAGGGCATAGTTATCTTGAGCTAGGCGCGAAATATTTAACGTGTTGGCGATATTTTCAGCCGTCATGCCCATGTGGTAGTGATTAAACGCATCGGTTAAGCCATCACCCACCAATAAGTCTTTCATTGAGACATCACCCATTTTGTGACCATTACGAACGCTCGCTGGTACCACAAACGGAATTTGGGACATCACTTCAACGCCAGCAGCAATAACCACTTCAGCATCTTGTGCTTTGATGTGCGCCGCTGCGTCCATCACTGATTTCATACCGCTGCCGCAAATCATGTTCACGCCGTATGCTGGCGTTTCCTCAAGAAGCCCCGCATAAATGGAAGCCTGACGAGCAACCCCCATGCCTTGACCTGCCGAAATCACATTGCCGACGATCACTTCATCAATCGCATCTAACGAAAGATCGACAGACTCAAGTGCGCCTTTGATCGCAACGCCAGCTAACTCACCCGCAGATACGTTTTTTAGCGACCCAGTAAATGCACCAATAGGAGTGCGCTTGGCCGCAACAATAAATACTTTTTCCATCATTCCAATCCCTTCAGTTTCGCCAATTAGTGCATGTACAAGCCGCCATTCACTGACAATGTTTCGCCTGTAATGTACGCCCCAGACTCACTCGCTAAAAAGCCCACTGCGTCTGCAATTTCAACAGGCGTCGCTAAACGTTTCATTGGGATTTGATTCTTTATAGAATCAAGGACTTCAGGTTTCATTTGTTCAACCATAGGCGTGCCTGTGTAACCAGGGGCAACAACATTTACCGTCACACCGCTTCTAGCCCCCTCTGCTGCCAAGGCTTTTGAAAAACCAATCATTCCAGCTTTAGCCGCCGAGTAGTTAGTTTGCCCGAATTGACCTTTAAGACCATTGACGGAAGAGATGTTGATGACTCGGCAGTTACCCTTTTCACACATAGGAGCGAACAGAGGTTGAGTCACGTTGAAAAGGCTGTTTAAGTTCGTTTCAATCACGTCTTTCCATGCTTCGGCATCCATCTTCTTAAAAACACTGTCACGCGTTATACCCGCATTGTTGACCAACACATCCACCGTTCCTTCTTCTTCCAACAACTTGCTTAAACTCAGCGCACACTCTCCCGTATTGGTGACATCTAATTCAAACAATCTCACTTGATCTTCAGTAAATTGTTTTTCATTAAACCATTCCAATGCGCATTGGTAATTCCCAGTAAAATAAGTCGCGATAACACGATAGCCGTCTGCAACTAATTTAGAGGAAATTGCTGAGCCGATACCGCCTTTTGATCCTGTAATTAAAGCAAGCTTTTTCATTAATGGTTCCATCCCTTACAAGCAATTAAATAACAATGATGTTAATAAGATAATGTCTTAGTTGATAATTAAAATTTACGTTTTGCTTTAATTAAACCCTACAACTCAAAATCAAAAAGTATTATTACAAACCGAAAATAATTTGGGATTATGATTAAAAACGTGACTTGCCTTACAGTTCTAGTGAAATGTTACACATATGTAAATTACCGTAAGGCACTGAAATAAATAAGCTTTACTTAATTTCGACTTTATCAGCAAGCAGGTAAGCCTTTGTTAATTAGAGATAAACCAACACTTCCTAGCTTGTTTCAAGAAGAATGCAATGTGGGAATTCGAAATGATTGATCATGAGAATAATAGTAAAGATCTTATTACCCATTAATAAATATTTAATGATGGTTGTATATAAGATTCAATATTAATTACAGGGTAAATAGAAAAAGCCAGCATTATAGATAGCATAAAAAAGCCCACTCAATCTATGAGTAGGCTTTAGTTAATATCTTGGAAAAATAGAGTTAATTAAAAGTCAGTGACGAATACCCACATTAAATAGGAATCGGCTCCTACTTCGTGAATGTTTCATTAGTATTTACATCTAGATAAATTTTGTTTTCAAGAGACAACCCACCACAATAAATAAAATAAACGTCTCGGTTGCTGTATTTAACTGATTTAACCCAACCGCCTAACTCTTCAAAATCACTTGGGTCGCACTCCCCTTCAGAGATAAGTTTAGCTACCGTGTTGCGGAACTTCTCTTGATGGAGCTTCAGATCATCGGATTTAGATAAGTATGAATCTAGTATCTCTCTGTTTTCTTGCTCAGAGATAATCACTTCATCACTAGATAGCCCAGACATTGAAATCCATTCCGCCGTCTGTGGTCCGCCTTCCTTTAAAACAATATAGTCAGAGATACGAGCCCATTCGCCTTGCTTCTCTAGTAGTTCGACCTTTTCACCCTTATAAAGATAGTCGGTTATCAAAGCATCAATTTCGGGCTGCTCGACTACTTTTAGTTTTCTATCTAAAACGTAGAACTCAGTCTGTTCTGGCTCAGGCTGAGTAGTAGTGAGGGATGCAGGGTCAGATTCAGATTGCGCCGCGACTTCAACAGCCGGCGCTTCCTCTTTCTCTGGCGGAGTGGGGTCTTTTTTCATGACGAAGAAATAGTATGCAGCCCCTCCTCCGCCCAATATTAATAACACAAGTAAAGCGATCAGCGCTTTTTTCATCAAATCCACCAGCTCTTCCGTTTTAGGTATGTTTCAAGTGTACATCAACTCATGTTGCTGCTCATCTATACTCTTAATAGAGAGCGAGTTAAGTAGAGGTAAATCATGAATTTTTTGGTGAAGGTTGTCATTATAAGTGTACCTCTGAGTGCCGATATCGCGTTAGCAGACCATTGTGACCGTGAAAACTGGCAAACACTGTTAGATCGCCAGTTATCATTTGAAGAACGCTATAATCAATACACCAAAGAATTTAACCAAGTTCTCTCGACCTATGAATCACAAACGTTGCTATCTAAACATTTCAACGAAAAGCAGATCATTGGGCTTTGGGCAAAGTACGAACAAAGATTTAATGTGCAGCTCAATAGTCATATGCATACCGCTTATGATGTCTCTGAGGTTCTATTAAAACAAGCGTATATTGTGTCTACAGAACTAGATGGAGCGGAGTCTCTAACGCATTCGTGGCAAACCATAGCTAAACACTGCGCTAAAGCAAGACTACCGCGTCAAACAGAAAGTGCACAGGTACATGTACAAAGCTCACAATCACTCTCGCAAGATCTTCATACACTCAGTAAAAAATTTCGTCAGCTCTCTTCAAAATACCGTAAAGAAGCGACGATGATTGACGAAGCTCGCCACACAAACCAACCGATAAACGATGTACAAAACTAAAATGATTACTCACTTGCTTAACTTGATTATCCCAATAATCATAGTTCGAACAAACCAACACATTCAGAAATACAATCAATCAAAGCTTTATCAATAAGTTGTAAAACTAATGTGGTAACTATCAACAATGACGTTCAATTTCCGACCAATGAAAGCGACTATGTGAGATATTCATCACAAAATAGATTTACAAACGCCAGAAAATTGTTATCATGATTATTCATATAACTTAATAACAAGAAATATTTTGGCTAGGTAATATGCAAAAAACTATGGCTTTCAACTGCTTGAGTAACACGGAAGGGACTGCAGAGATAAGAGGTAAACTTTTATCTGTCGCTAAACACATGGAAGAGTTCGGTTCAGTAAGTGAGCTAGAGCTATGTAAGATATTTGGAGAGACGATTTGGAATGACGGTGTGGATTATCATTCACATGCTTTTTCATTCAGAATCAACGCTCAAACCGGGGATTGTTCAATCTCTAACTTTAAGTATCACTAAGTTTTGCACCTATCATATACGGAGTACCTTTCACGAGGTGCTCCGTTTTTTATTGTTGCGTATCCGCATTCGTCAGATAGCCGTTAATGCGACCGTACTTCCTATTAGTCATAAAATCATTTCGTTTTCAGCTCATGTCATCGGGCAGCGTGTCACCTACCTACGGCTTAGTCGGTATAAACTGTTAGTTCGTATAGCCCGTTTGTTCGTATAAACCGTTAGCTCGCATAAACAGTCAGTCCGTATAAACCGGAAGTGGCGCATTGCCTTTCACTTGCCTAATCGCAAGATGGGTATGTATGTCTTTTACGTTGGAGAGTCGCTGTAGCTTTCTGGTAAATGCTTCGTAAGCCATCAAGTTAGGGCTGACAACTTCTAACAAGTAATCATAAGCCCCAGATACAACGTGGCAGCTGATAACCTCTTCCATCTCGACAACCGCACTTTCAAATTTATCAATCGACACTTCTTGGTGGTTGTTCAAGCTCACCTCAACAAACACGCTCATTGCGATGCCGACCTGTTCCCGTGACAGGCTCACACGGTAACCATCAATAATCCCTTTTTCTTCCAGTCTTTTGATGCGCCTCGCGCACGGTGAAGCCGATAAGCCAACTTCATCAGCTAACTCAGCGGTGGTTAGCCTGCCGTCTTTCTGAAGCAACTCAAGAAGATGTCTATCAATCCTATCCATAGCAAATACCAATTATTAGTTAAATTCGTTAACAATTAGCAAAATATTAGCAGAAATCATCAACTACAACTCAAGTTAGAACAAAACTTGCCAACCTATGGCACAGCAAGTACCCCATAATTAATCATCATTCACTTTCCTTGTTTATTATGAAGCTTGGCTATTTATCTATTACTGTCACTCTGCTCATCTGGGCGAGCTTTTTCCTTTCTCTTAAAGGCGGCGCAAATTCAGATTTAACACCTGCAGACATCGCACTGACTCGATTCCTCATACCAGCATTGGCGTTATTACCTTTGGTGTGGAAAGCACGTAGCACGATCGCTGCTGTCCCGAATCGATACTTGGCCGGTATGTTTGTGGGGTGCGGGTTACCTTATTTACTCGTTGCAGGAACAGCCATGCAGTTCGTTCCGGTATCACACGGGAGTGCTTTAGTTCCGGGAACGCTTCCTCTATTCGTAACAGGGATCGCGGTACTCTTTTTTAAGCAGCCGCTTAGCCGACACCGTGTCGTTGGTTTAGGTCTGGTTTCGCTTGGGATATTGTTGTTTCTGGGAAGTAGCTTAAGCAGCTTCAACTTTGAATATACCAAAGGTCACGTGTTGTTTTTGTGTGGCAGCTTGATGTGGGCGACGTTTACCATCTCAGCACGTGTTGCCAATCTTAATGCGCTTGTCAGTGCAGGTTTTATTTCATTCTGTTCCACCTTGCTGTTGCTGATCCTTATCTTTACAGGAACCCTCCCTAGCCATTTAGTGGATACACCAATTGCTCAATGGCCAGTTACAGAGCTTGCCGTGCATTCTGCGGTGCAAGGCGTAGGTGCAGGCTTAATAGCAGCATTCACTTATCTATATGCAGTCAATACACTAGGAGCAGAACGCTCAGCCGCTTTTGGTAGTGCAACACCTGCTGTTGCAACCTTGTTGGCGATCCCACTGTTCAACGAAATTCCGGATACGATGACTTGGTTAGCGCTTGGTTCGATTTGCATCGGCAGCCTGGTTGCGAGCAACATTTTCATGAGGCATGACAGGTCTATGCAGTATCAACCCCCAAGCCATAGCAAAGCCTGATACTACGTTCAAACCTGCCAGTCTAAGCCGTGATTTTAAGGCTTGTAGTACACAGATAAGTCTACAAATGTAGGCTTATCCAAAATCTACTTTTTCTAAGTCCGCTTCTCCATTAAACTGTCCGACCTTTTTGCTCATCTAAGAGAACACCATGCAACGCGATTACACTTTAACTTGCTTAAACAACATGCCTCGTGAAGAACTAGAAGAATTTAGTTTAAGAATGATTCATCGCCTTGTCCCTGAAGATGCAATGACGGAACTGTTTACGTTCGAACAGGAAGAAGTGACCAATGACGAGCGTATGCAATCAGCAAAATTTGATGCGATGTTGCGAATGACAGCAATCGCGCTGAGTGAAGTGAATCTTGCGTTTAGTGAGTCGGATAACTCACAACAAAACATCGAGCGCATGACTCGACTATTGCTTTGGCACTTCTATGCAATGTCGTTCAACCTTGAGCAAGCGATCAGCCTTGAAACTCACTGTGACAAAGTCGAGAAGATTTTGTCGAAAGCACCGACAGAAGCATTTGGTTGGGTTAAAGAGCTCACAGAGTTGCTGCACTTCTATGCAAAAGTGAACGAAGAAAACGACGCTAAGTAAAGAGCACTAAGTCACGGGACGAATTGAAAAAGCGCATATTTCCAATTCTGCTTCAAACACTCCAACTAGTTGCTCGCTCCCCCTTGGACAAGTCGTACAGGTTCTAAATCGAAGAAACCTACAACACTCGAAACCCGAGGTCTGGTGTTGAGCTGACCTGTCTCGTCCTAAAATACGTTGACAGTTTTTCTACTAAGCCAACAGCGTCAGCTG